>JABDMN010000169.1 GCA_013001485.1 Acidimicrobiia bacterium | reverse complement strand
CAGGCACTCCCAGAGCGCTGCGTCGGAAGCCGGGGACCAGTTTCTCCATGTGGAGACGGGCTCGCAGCAGCATGCGTCGCGAGGGGTCGTCTCGCTCGGCGTTGGCCTCCCTGCGGGCGTACAACCTGTGCATTTCGTCGGCGACAGTCGACTGGTGGGTTCGCACGATGAAGTGGGCAACTTGCTGGACGAAGAAGGCGGCGATGGGGTTGAGCGGTCCGAGCCCCTTGACCGATACTGAGCGAGCGCCGTTGCGGTCGAGGACCTCGAGGGCTCGTACGGCGAGGGCGTGTGCTTTGGGGAACTTCTCGGGATGACCGAGCGGGCGGGGCGACGACAGCTCGAGGACGATGTCGCGGTCGACGTCGTCCTGGGCGCCGAGGTTGTTGAGCAGCTCGTCCGCGGCGTCGGTGTCGGACTTGCGGAGCGCCTGGAACGCCCCGAACTTCTCATCGAGATCATCGAGCAAGAGGGTCTTATCGACCGGCTCCTCGGTGCCTTCTGGCGGCGTATCGCTCACGGTCAGCGACGATAGTGCGGGCTGCCTTGTTCAGGCCGCCAGGGGAACGATGTAGCGCCACACCATGGCGAAGTGCAGCGCACCCGCCAGCACCGTGAACACGTGGAACACCTCATGGTGGGAGAACACTCGGGGCCAGAGACGAGGCCATCCGGTCACGAGGAAGACCATGCCCACCGTGTACAGCGTGCCCCCGGCGAGAGCGAGAATCGCTGCGCTCAGGCCGGCACGCTCCGCCAAGGGCCACATGATGCTGAGGCCAAGCCAACCCATCGTCACCATCAGGGTGATCGAGAACGCCATGTGGACCTTGGGGAACAAGACCTTCTGGCCAATCCCGACGGCGGCGATTCCCCAGACAACAGCCAGGGCAGCCCATCGCACCGAGCCTTCGAACAGGATCGCGAGGATGGGGGTGTAGCTCGCGGCGATCAGCACGAAGATCATCGAGTGGTCGGCACGTTGCATCCGATCGTTCCAGGCCTCGCGCCAGGGGACGGCGTGATAGAGCGAACTGGTCAAGTAGAGGGCCACGAACCCCAGTCCGAAGACGATGATGGCGATCCGCGCAGGCCAGGTCGGAGTGCGGAACAGGAGAAAGATCGTTCCAACGATGGCGGCGACCGCTGCGCCACCATGGATGAACCCGCGAACCGGGTTCTGCATCTTGCCAAGGGTCATGCGGTGCATCGAGGCCTCATCATGGCGGTTTCCCAGACTTCGGCAAACGATTCATGGGCCATCAAGCAGACGGTTGAGCCATGCCCGCGCTAGTGGGCGAGGGGCGTCGAGTCAGAGCCGTTGAGCGACCCGGCGTCGCATCCGGGTCGGGTTCATCAACTGGTACGCGCCGATGGCGAGCCACGCCTCGTTGGCGTCTTCGAACTCGCGGGCGTAGCGAGGGTTCCGGAACAGGAACCGCATGAGAACCATCCCGTCCGTCACCTTCGATGCGTAAGGGCGGTAGGCAAGGGCCTTCCAGTAGCCGAGCGGTGTGAGGCTTCGTCGCCAGGGCGCAGCATGCCTGTCAACGCGTCGGGCGTGGCTCGTGCAATACGGGCTCGTCAGGTCGACGGAGTGGCTGTTGGTGATCCGGGCGCCCGCCGGCATCGCCCGGTCGTCGTCGACCTGCGTTGCCAATAGGCGCATCAGGGTCGCGGGCTCGCAACAGACGATGCAGCGGTGCGGGAAGTGGATGGCTCTGCCCCCGTTGAGACGGCCGAGCGGGACCCTCAGGTCGACATGTGGCCGCCTGGAGGATCTCATAGCGTTCTCCCTCGGGTACCACCATCGTCCCAGGACGGCGTGGACGCCGGGTAGGGGCCAAAGGTCCACCGCGTAGCGTGGTCAGGCCTAGCCTCAAGTTGTGGATCGAATCGCTCGCCTCATCGTCGAACGCTCGCGAGTCATTCTCGTTCTGACGGCCCTCGTCTCCGTGCTTGCGGCGTCCATGTTGTTCCGGATGCAGTTCAACGCCGACATGGCGTCGTTCGTGCTCGAAGGCAACGACACCGGCGAGGAATTCAAGGCCCTCCAGGACAAGTACACGACGGCTGACCCGATCAACGTCATCGCCACGCTCACCGACGGCTCTACGTATCGGGACCTCGATGGCATCGTCAAGCTCGCCCTCTTGACCAGGAGCCTCGGCGACGTCGAGGGAGTCGCCGAAGTGGGCTCCGTGATCCCCGACGTCAATCCGCTCACCGGCGAGCCGCTCGGCCCCGAGTCGTTGGCAGATCTGGCCGGACTCGACATCGGTGCCCTGCTCGCCCAGAACCCGGCTGCCTCCCTGCTGATCGATGAGGCCGCTACTTCGACTCTCGTGTTTGTCGTTCCGGGAGACGACAGCGTCGGGGCCGCCCGGGCGGTCGACGACGTCGAACCTCCGCCTGGCATGGAGCTGACGTTCTCGGGGAACCCGAGTGTCTTTGCCCGGGTGCTCGACCAGCTGTCTTTGATCCTGCTGGTCGTGCCGCCACTGGTGATGATCCTCCTGATCGTCACGTTCTACGCCACCATCGGCGACCGTCGCCTCAGCGCACTAGCCATCGTTCCGGCCGTCCTGGGGTCGCTGTGGACGTTTGGGCTCATCTTCGGGCTGGGTCGTGAAGTCGACATCGTCACGGTGTTCGTGCCGATCTTCGTGATCGTGATGGGTTCGGCTGATGGCCTCCACTTCGTGACCCACTTCCAGCAGGAGGCCTCTGAACCGGACCCGGTGAAGCG
>JABDMN010000153.1 GCA_013001485.1 Acidimicrobiia bacterium | reverse complement strand
GTTCCTTCCCGAGGTGCCTGCCCTTGCCATGGAGCAGGACCCGATGCACCGGCACAAGGACGTCCTTGCCCACACCATAGCCGTGGTCGCCAAGCCCTCACCGCGGCGGGTGCTCCGGCTGGCGGCGCTGTTCCACGACGTCGGCAAACCCGAGACACGCGACATCAGTGGCAAGGGAGTCACGTTCCATCACCACGAGGTCGTCGGTGCTCGCATGACCCGCGCCCGCATGCGCGAGTTGCGGTTCCCCAAAGACGACATCCGGGACGTCTCTCAACTGGTGTTCCTTCACATGCGACCCCACACCTTCAAGATGGGGTGGACCGACCGGGCAGTGCGCCGGTATGTGCGAGATGCAGGCCCGCTGCTCGAGGACCTCAACGAGCTCGTTCGCTGCGACGTCACGACGCGCAACGAGAAGCGGGCTCGGTCGATCTCACGTCGGATCGATGAGATGGAGCAACGGATCGAGGAACTGGCGGCCAAGGAGGAACTCGATGCGATCCGGCCTCCGATCGACGGCAACAGTGTTATGAAGCATCTCGGTCTGGAGCCAGGCCGTGTCATCGGCGAGGCGATGGACATGTTGCTCGAGCACCGCCTCGATCACGGTCCGTATGAAGAGGCCGAGGCTCTCACGCTCCTCGATGAGTGGTGGGCGTCGCGTCAGTAGCGCGACGGCCGGGGTCAGCTGCGGGGGACCTGGGTCCAGGGAAGGTCTTTGTCGACTCGGGGCTCACCGGGGAGGCCCAGCACCCGCTCGCCGATGATGTTCTTCATGATCTCGGACGTACCGCCCTCGATCGAGTTGGCGCGAGTTCTCAGGAACCGACGTCTGATGTCCTCACGGATGTCGTCCGGCGTCTCGGGCTGGATGAACTCGTAGGTGTCGTAGAGCATGCCTTCGGCGCCGAGGAGCTCGGTGGCCAGCTCGTAGATCCGCTTGTTGAGCTCGGCGTAATGGAGCTTGGCGGTGGAGCCTTCGGGTCCCGGCGTGCCAGCGTCGCGATTGTGCGCAGCACGCAGGTTCGTAAGCCGTGCTGCCTCGGCTTCGGTCCACAGCTTCATGACCCGGTCTCTTCCAGAGCCGCCTTCTCCCTTGTCGCCGTAGACGTTGAGGAGGTCGGAGATGGCACCGGATCCGCGGGGCCCGACGGTGCCGCCGATTGCCACCCGCTCGTTCATCAAGGTGGTGAGGGCGACCCGCCACCCTTCCCCAATGCCTCCGATGCGGTTCGCATCCGGGATGCGAACGTCGGTCATGTAGACCTCGTTGAACTCAGCCTCGCCGGTGATCTGACGGATCGGTCGGATGTCGACCCCGTCGGCCTCCATGTCCATGAGGAAGTAGGTCATGCCCTGGTGCTTGGGAACGTCGGGGTCGGTGCGCGCCACCATCATTCCCCACTTGGAGAGGTGGGCGACCGTTGTCCAGACCTTCTGACCAGACACCACCCACTCGTCGCCATCTTTGATGGCGCGTGTTGCCAGACCGGCGACATCCGATCCGGCACCAGGTTCTGAGAACAGCTGGCTCCAGATCTCCTCACCTGTGAACAGTGGCTTGAGGTATCGGGCGTGTTGCTCTGGAGTCCCGTACTCCAGGAGGGTCGGCGCCCCCATCCCGTGGCCGATGACGTCTACGAACCGGGGGAGGGGCGCGTTCGCTGCATCGAGTGCGGCGTCGATGTCGTGCTGGACTCTGGGTGCCAGGCCGAGGCCGCCCTTGCCTTGCGGGAAATGGACCCACGCCAGCCCCATGTCCCACTGGGCGCCCATGAAGGCCTCGCGGTCGGTGGGGTCGTTGTCGCTCAACAACTGGTCGACGAGGGCCTTGACATCTGTCATCGGGTTCTCCTTGAGGTCCGGCGCCAGATCGTACCGGATCGATCAGCCGGCGGTCTTGAGACCGGATTGGCGTCTTATACGCATATGTGCATATTATGCAGTCATGGGAATGAAGGCTGCAATCTTCGGCGCCTCTGGCTACGCCGGCGGCGAACTGGTGCGTCTCATCGATGGGCACCCATCGATCGACGTCACCCACCTGGCTGCCAACACCGCAGCGGGGAAGGCGCTCGGCGAGGTACACCCCCATCTCGATGGGGGAGACCGCGTGTTGCAGGCCTTCGACGCCGATGCCGGTGCGCCCGACGTCGCCTTCCTGGCGCTACCCCACGGCGCCTCGGCTCCACTCGCCGCCGAACTGGTTGCCGGAGGCTCTCTCGTCGTCGATCTGGGCGCCGACCATCGCTTTGCCGACGCGGCCGACTACGAGAAGGCCTATGCGACCACCCCCCCCCATCCGGATCAGCTTGGAGAGTGGACCTTTGGTCTTCCAGAGCTGGTTGACGTGTCCGCGGCATCGCGGATCGCGGTCCCGGGCTGTTACCCGACGGCGACGACGCTGGCGCTTGCCCCGCTGATCGGGGCTGGAGTCGTTTCGCCAGACGGTGTCGTGGTCGATGCCCTCAGCGGTGTGACCGGAGCAGGCAGATCGGCGACACCGGCGACCACCTTTGGCGCGATCGCCGAGTCGGTGAAGGCGTACGGCGTGGGCACACATCGGCATCGCCCCGAGATGGAACACGCCACCGCCCGCATCACCGGGGTCAAGCCTTCGATCGTCTTCACGCCTCACCTCGTGCCGATGCAGCGAGGCCTGCTGTCCACGATCTACGCGACCCTCACGGACGGCTCGAAGCTCGACGATGTGGTGGGCGCACTCGAGGATGCGTACGCGGCCGCCCCCTTCGTCAAGGTGGGCACGGAGTCCCCGCAGACCAGGTGGGTGGTGGGCTCGAACACCTGCTTGATCGGTGCGTTCGTCGACGAGCCCACGGGGACCGCAGTGGTGGTCTCGGCCATCGACAACCTGGTCAAGGGAGCCGCGGGTCAGGCAGTGCAGTGCGCCAACATCGCGTCCGGGCTCGACGAGACGGCTGGCTTGTCCACCGTGGGATGGATGCCATGACGACTGGCCACTCGTCACCCAGCGCCGCGAAGCCCCGGATAGCCAGCGGGATGGGCAAGGCGCGGATTCTCTCCGAAGCCCTTGACTTCATCAAGCAGTACCGGGGGTCGACCGTTGTCATCAAATACGGCGGTTCGGCCATGGTCGACACCACGCTGCGCAACACGTTCGCCGACGATGTTGCTTTGCTCCACTACGTGGGGATGAAGCCCGTGATCGTCCACGGTGGCGGCCCACACATCAACGATGCCCTCGCCGAACGTGGAATGGAATCGTCATGGGTAGACGGTTTGCGGGTCACCGACGCCGAGACGTTGCGGGTCGTGCAATCGACGCTCATTGGCGAGCTCAACCCCGACATCGTGCGGCTGGTCAACGCTCATGGCGCGGTTGCGGCCGGCATCAATGGCCTCGATGGAAACCTCTTTTCGGCGGTCCAGCGCGACGAACGCCTCGGCTTCGTCGGTTCGATCACATCGGTCAATCCGACCCTCGTGAAGGACCTGCAGGACCAGGGGTATGTGCCGGTGGTGGCACCTCTGGCTCGAGGTGACAGCGGACAGACTTTCAACGTCAACGCCGATTCGGCGGCCAGCGCTCTCGCCAGCGCGATCGGCGCTGCCAAGCTCGTCTTCCTCACCGATGTCGAAGGGCTCTATCACGATCTCGGTGACGCCGACACCCTGATCTCACGGATGGTGCTCGACGAACTGCGGGAATTCATCGGGTCGGGAAGTGCATCGAGCGGCATGATCCCCAAGCTGGAAGCGGCCGCAGACGCCCTCGATGCCGGCGTCGACCGCGTCCATGTCCTCGACGGCAGGGTGCAGCACGCCGTTCTCCTCGAGATCTTCACCCCCGAGGGGATCGGAACCATGGTTACGCGCGGGCCCGCATCGTGAACGGTTCCACGGCAGCACGGCGACGGGTCCTGCGTCGACTCATCTCCGGCTCGGTCGTGACAAACCAGGCCGATGTCGTCGACCAGCTCGCCGCCGAGGGCTTTGACGTGTCCCAGGCAACGGTGTCCCGTGATCTCGACGCAGTCGGCGCGGTGAAGGAGACGACTCGTTCGGGGTCGCGATACCGCATCGGGCCCGCTCACACCGTCAGCCACGACGAACTGTCGCAACGCCTCACCGGTTTCGCCGAGCGAATCGACGGTTCGGGGAATCTGGTCGTGATCCATACGCCGCCAGGTGCAGCACATCTGGTGGCCGGAGCGCTCGACGGCGCCGGCCTGCCCGAGGTGCTGGGAACGGTTGCCGGGGACGACACGGTGCTCGTGGTGGCGGCCGCGGCCCGTGGTGCAAGCAAGCTCGTGAAGACTCTCGAGACCCTGGGAGGTCTGGAATGAAGGTGGTTCTGGCGTACTCGGGGGGTCTCGACACCTCGATCATCCTCAAGTGGCTGCAGGAGACCTATGACGCCGAGGTGGTCGCCTACACGGCCGATGTCGGTCAGGGCGAGGAGGTCGAGGAGGCAATCGAGAAGGCCTATGCCACGGGAGCGGTGGAGGCCATCGCCGAGGACCTCACGGAGGAGTTCGTCACCGATTACGTGCTCCCTGCGCTGCGGGCCAACGCTATCTATGAGGGTTACTACCTGCTCGGAACCTCGTTGGCGCGGCCGGTCATCGCCAGGGGCCTCGTTGAGGCAGCGCGGCGCACCGGCGCCGACGCCATCGCCCATGGAGCCACCGGGAAGGGCAACGATCAGGTGCGTTTCGAGCTTGCTGCCTACGCCTTGAACCCCGACATCAAGGTCATCGCTCCCTGGCGGGAGTGGGACCTGCGTGGCCGCCAGGACCTCGTCGACTACGCCGAGGCGAACGGCATCGAGGTTCCCGTCACTCCGGAGAAGCCGTACTCGATGGACGCCAACTTGCTCCATGTGTCTTACGAGGGAGGCGTTCTGGAGGATCCGTGGCAGGAGCCTCCCGCAAACATGTTCAAGATGACGACCAACCCCGAAGAAGCTCCCGACGAGCCCGATTACGTGACTATCGGGTTCCGCGACGGTTCGCCGGTGTCCGTGGATGGAGTCGAACTGAGCCCGGTGGCGCTCCTCACCGAGCTCAACGGCCGGGGCGGCCGTCACGGTGTGGGCCGTGTCGACATCGTCGAGAACCGCTTCGTTGGCATCAAGAGCCGGGGTGTCTACGAGACGCCAGGAGGAACCCTGATCTATCACGCCCATCGCGCCGTGGAGTCCCTGACGCTCGACCGCGAGGTGGCCCACCTCCGGGATGAGGTGGTGTCGCGATACGCCGAGATGGTCTACAACGGGTTCTGGTTCTCCCCGGAGCGACACGCTCTGCAGGCGTTCATGGACGACGTCCAGCAACGGGTCAACGGCGAGGCTCGGCTCAAGCTGTACAAGGGCACCGCTCAGGTGGTCGGGCGCCGTTCAGAGGGTGATGCGTTGTACGACGAGGCCACGGCGACGTTCGAGGCCGACGACGTCTACGACCAGGGAGACGCCACCGGCTTCATCCGACTCCAGTCGTTGCGGCTGAGGACCTTCGCTGAGAAGCGTCTCGGGGAGGGCGAATGACCCTCTGGGGAGGCAGGTTCAGCGACGCTCCGGCCGACGTCGCCTGGGCATTCACCACCGATGACTCCGACCGCCGACTCCTTGGCGATGACGTTGTGGGGTCGATGGGACATGTGGCGATGCTTGCCCATGTCGGCCTGTTGACCGCGGAGGAGGCGACCCAGCTCCACGGCGGGCTCGAGGCCATCCGGGACGAGTGGTCGTCGGGTGAGTTCGCGTTCACCGAGTCGGATGAGGACGTGCACACCGCGGTCGAGCGTCGCCTTGGAGAGCTGGTCGGCGATGTCGCCGGCAAGTTGCACACAGGACGGTCGCGCAACGACCAGGTGTGCGTGGACCTCCGGCTGTACCTGAAGAGGGCGGCGTCCGATCGGATCAGCCAGCTCGAGGGGCTGGTTGGTGCGCTTGCAGGGGCGGCCCGCCGAGTCGGCGACACCGTCGCGGCCTCGTACACCCACCTTCAGCAGGCGCAGGCGATCCCACTCGCTCATCACCTGCTCGCCTACGCCTGGATGTTCAGGCGCGACATCGCCCGCTTCGAGGGCGCTCTGGAGCGGATCGACGTGTCACCACTCGGGGCTGGCGCAGCCGCCGGCTCGTCGTTGCCTCTGGATCCCGCCGTGACGGCCAGCCATCTCGGGTTCGGCGCAATGTTCGACAACTCGCTCGATGCGGTCTCCTCGCGGGATTTCGTCGCCGAATACGCCTTCTGCTGTGCCCAGGCGATGACTCACCTGTCGCGCCTCGGGGAGGACCTGGTGTTGTGGGCAACTGAGGAGTTCGACATGGCCGACTACGGGGATGCCTTCACCACAGGGTCGTCGGCGCTGCCCCAGAAGAGGAACCCCGACGTGGCGGAGTTGGCTCGGGGCAAGGCCGCTGCAGTCATCGGTGATGTCACCGCTCTCCTCACATTGCAGAAGGGTCTACCGCTGGCATACAACCGCGACCTCCAGGAGGACAAGCGGGCCGTCTTCCATGCTGACGACACGCTCACCGCTGGTCTGGCAGCGATCACGGGGATGATGGAGAGCCTGGTGGCGACTCCACAAGATGTGTCGCCGTGGGTAACGGCTCTCGACCTGGCCGAGGCGTTGGTGAGCCGTGGAGTCCCGTTCCGAGAGGCCCATCACGTCGTGGGGGCCCTTGTTCTACGGCTGACGGACGAGGGGAGGACATTTGCCGACCTCACCGAATCCGACCTGACCGACACCGACCCCCGTTTCGAGCCCGGCGACGTCGAGGTCGCTCGGTCTCCGGCCACGTCGATCAGTCGAAGGACGGTTCCAGGGGCGGGCTCTTGGGGCTCGGTGGAGCATCAGCTCGCTGCGCTTGAGAGCGTCAGCCGTCTGGACTGACGATCAGGCGGCGAGGGCTTCTTCTGCCACGGACATCGGTGCAGACTCGTCACAGAGCTCGCACGATGGCTCCGGGCACCTCTCTACCTCGGTGACCGTGAGGCCGAGCTGGGCAAACCACAGCTCGAGCTGAGTTCGGTGGACGTTCGATGTCCTGGCTTCTGTGGTGTTCGTCTTCATGCTGTGCACCGTATCGACGGGGTGTGACACGTTTCGCCGCTCGGGGCATGAAACGCAGCCAAACCGTAGGATTCGCCGTCATGAGCCAGCCAGACGATCTCGTCGACGTCGAGGAAGCGCACCACTTCTTCGCCGCTGCCGCGTTCAATGCTGTGTGGGATTTGCTCGACCTCGACGAGCGCACTCCCGAAGATGACGATCTCCTCATCGATACGGCCTACGCGTCACGTTGGCATTGGCGACATCGGGAGGATGCCGCGCCACGCAATTTCGCGATCGCGGCGTGGCAACTCTCCCGGGTCCATGCCGTCACCGACCGGTTCGAGCGGGCTCTCGAGTTCGGTGAGGAGAGCCTCGCCATCTGCGCGGCCGAGGATCTAGCGCCGTTCTATGTGGCCTATGCCCATGAGGCGATTGCCCGCGCCGCCGCCGGACTCGGAGATGATGATGTGGCATCCGAGCATCTGGGGCTGGCTCGCGAAGCTGCGGCCGAGGTCGAGGACGACGATCACCGCGAGCCCCTCGAAGAGGATCTGGCGTCGATCGGTTGAGGTTCAGCCCCGACGAGTGCGGGGAACCCCGGCTTTCTTGAGGACGTCGGCGGAGACCCCACCTTCGCGCCACGCCGAATAGCTGATGCCCTTTCGCTCTGAGTAGGCACGGGCG
>JABDMN010000144.1 GCA_013001485.1 Acidimicrobiia bacterium | reverse complement strand
GGCTGAGCTTTATCCACGCGTCGTGACTGCCGGGACCCTCGACGGCCTGATCGTCACAGCGACCCGTATGGGAGATCCGCTCGTCGCCCGCCTGATCGCAGGTGCCCTTCCGTGGGTGATGGTCGGTCGGCCCGACATCGACGGCGTCAGCTACGTCAACGTCGACAATCACGACGGCGCCCGTCAGGTAGCCGCCCACCTCTGTGGTCTCGGACGTCGACGGATCGGCATGATTGGAGGGCCGACGTCGACCACGGCGGGCCTGGATCGGTCCAATGGATTCGTCGACGGCCTCGCCGAGTGCGGGCAGACTCTCGATCCGCTTCTGGCTGTCGAAGGAGACTTCTCTGAGGACGGCGGATACGCCGCCATGAGGCAGCTGGTTGGGCGCCGTCCGGATGGCGTTTTCGTCGCCTCGGACACGATGGCGGTGGGAGCCCTACGGGCGGCAGCCGACAGCGGCGTCCGGGTGCCAGAGGACGTCGCTGTCGTCGGATTCGATGGCCTCCCCACATCAGAAAAGACAAGCCCAAGCCTGACGACGGTCCATCAGCCGATCACAGCTACCGGTATCGCCGCGGTGACGATGCTGAACGACCTCGTCAGCGGCGTCGCCACACATCCGGCTGTAGAGATCCTCCCGGTCGACCTCATCGTTCGCGAGTCGACCGGCGCCACCGTCGGTGCCCAGTGAACAGCCCGCTCACCAAGACCTCCCCTCGAGTCGACCAGATCGTCGGAGAGATGACCCTGCCCGAGAAGATCGGGCAGATGACCCAGGTGTCCAACGACTCCATCTCGACGACGGACGTAGCGAAGAGATCGATCGGGTCGGTGCTCAGCGGTGGAAACGGCAATCCCTCCCCCAATACACCTCAAGCGTGGGTCGACATGGTTGGAGAGTTCCTCGCCGGCGCCAACGAGAGTCGCCTAGGTGTTCCTCTGCTGTATGGCGTGGACGCGGTCCACGGTCATTCCAACGTTGGAGGCGCCACGATCTTTCCCCACAACATCGGGTTGGGCGCCACGGGTGACGGCAACCTCGTGCGAGCCATTGGCCGAGCTACTGCTAGAGAGATGCTCGCCACTGGCGTGCAGTGGACCTTCGCACCCACGGTCGCAGTCCCCCGCGATATCCGCTGGGGTCGCACCTATGAGGGATTCGGTGCGGACACCGCTCTGGTGACCCGGCTCGGCGCCGCAATGATCGAGGGTCTTCAGGACGGCGTGGAATCCGGCAGCGGTGTCCTGGCGTGCGCCAAGCACTACCTCGGCGACGGCGCCACAACCTGGGGCACGGTGGCTCGGCCAGATTCTCCCGACTGGTGGGGCGGCTGGGGTTCCAACTGGCAGATCGACCAAGGCGACGTCCTCCTGTCTGAACGCCAACTGCGGTCGGACCACCTTCCGCCGTATGCGTCAGCGATCGACGCCGGGGTGATGACTGTGATGGCGTCGTACAACTCATGGCACGGCGCAAAGGTCCACGGCCACCACGGGCTGTTGACCGACGTGCTCAAGGGCGAACTCGGCTTTACGGGCTTCGTGGTGTCCGACTGGATGGGCATCGACCAGCTCGACGCCGACTACGACACCAGCGTGGCTGCCTCGATCAACGCTGGAATCGACATGGTGATGGTTCCCCTCGAGTGGGAGCGGTTCATCGATTCGTTGACCCGGGCCGTCGCCGGAGGGACCGTGCCGATGGACCGCATCGACGACGCTGTCAGCCGGATTCTCCACGCCAAGATCGGCGCTGGACTCTTCCTTGACCGGTCAGCCCGACCTTCGGTGGACGTGATTGGTGCCGCGGAGCACCGTGCCCTCGCCGAAGAAGCCGTGAGGAAGAGCGCCGTGCTGCTGAAGAACGACAGGGCTCTTCCGATGGGGGCCGATCGGATTGCGGTCGCGGGGGTAGCCGCTGACGACATCGGCCTGCAGTGCGGGGGATGGACCGTTGGGTGGCAGGGCGGAACCGGGCCGACGACCGATGGCTCCACCTTGCTCGATGGGCTGTCGACGAAGGTCGCGGTGACATATGCCTCCGATGGAAACGTCGACGATCGCTTCCCTGTTGGCGTTGTGTGCATCGCTGAAGAGCCATACGCCGAAGGGCCCGGCGACCGCGCAGAGCCGACTGTGACCGAAGACGATCGCGCCACGTTCATGCGTATGCGCCAGCACTGCGACACGCTCGTCCTCGTGATCTACTCCGGCCGACCCCTTCTCGTGCGAGACCTGATCGACCAGTCGGATGCGGTTGTGGCTGCCTGGCTCCCGGGAAGCGAAGGCGCTGCGCTGGCTGACCTCCTCGTTGGTGATCAACCCTTCGCGAGTCGCACGCCACAGCCGTGGCCCGCCTCTGCCGGCGACCTCGGAAGTGCAGCGGCGCCAGCCTTGTTTCCGACCGGACATGGACTCACCAGGTGAGAGGAGGACGCAATGGAACCACTTGACTCACCGGTCGACGGGTTGATCGAGATCGACGGTGCCGGTTACTACGCAGTGCCCAACGTCGACCAGATGCCGCCCTTCTTCATGAGCGTGGTCTCGGACGGGGATCGGTGGATGTTCATTTCCACCAGCGGAGCTCTCACCGCGGGACGACACGACGCAGCCGGCGCTCTCTTCCCCTACGAGACCGACGACCGCCTCCATCAGGCCGCAGGCAAGATCGGCCCCGTCACAGCACTTCGCGTCGGTCAACGAACCTGGTCACCGTTCCGCGACCAGCGCAACGCACCCGTCCGCAGGAACCTGTACAAGTCGGTTGTCGGCGACGTCATCATCTTCGAAGAGGACCACTTCGATCTCGGTCTCACGTTCCGATACCGCTGGTCCAGCTGTGATGAGTTCGGATTCGTCCGCACGGCATCGGTCACCAATCGCGGCACCGAGAAGGTCGCCGTCGACCTCATCGACGGGCTCGTCAACGTGCTCCCCCATGGCCTGACCCCGGCTGTGTACAACGGGATGAGCAACCTGACGAACGCATACAAACGAAGCGAGGTCATCGACGGCCGCCTCGCAATCTTCTCGATGGAGGCAGCCGTCGTCGACAAACCGGAGCCCGCTGAGAGTCTTCGGGGCTCGGTGGTGTGGTCGATGGGGCTCGAACAGGCTGCTCTCACGCTCGCCGCGGATGCGATCGGCGCCTTCGAGATGGGCAGCCCGACCGACCTCGTATCGCGCGTCACCGGCAAGCCCGGCGCCTACCTTCTCAGCGCGACGATCGATCTCGAGGCCGGGGCGACCGAGTCGTGGCGCATCGTCGCCGATGCCGCACAGGACCAGGTCGACGTGGCCCGGCTGCACAAGCTCCTCACGGATTCACCGAACATGGCTGCCGAGGTTGATGCATCCCTGGTCGAAGCCACGCGACACCTCGAGCAGATCATGGCCCCCGCCGATGCCATGCAACGGACCGGCGATCGAGTCGCAACGGCCCACCACTTCTCGAACACCACCTACAACGTGTTTCGCGGCGGAGTCCCGCTCGACGGCTACACGATCTCGAGAACGCGATTCGCCCAGTTCGTACACGAAAGGAACCGCGCCGTAGCCGATCGCCATACCGGCTGGCTCGACACACTCCCGGAGGAGTTCGACCACGGCCGGCTCGTGTCCGACGCGGAAACGCTTGGGGATGCGCACATGGTCAGGCTGTGCCACGAATACCTGCCCTTTGCCTTCTCACGCCGACACGGCGACCCGAGCCGGCCGTGGAACGCGTTCTCG
>JABDMN010000118.1 GCA_013001485.1 Acidimicrobiia bacterium | reverse complement strand
GCCAGTCCGTGTGGAACCTCGAGAACGTCTTCACAGGATGGACCGATGTCGGCTTGACCGACAAAGGACGAGACGAGGCGCAATCCGGCGGTCGACTGCTTGCCGAGAACGGGTTCGCCTTCGACATCGCTCACACCTCGGTGTTGCTCCGTGCGATCGAAACGCTCGACATCGTTCTGCGCGAACTGGGGCAACACTGGATCCCGGTGCGTAAGCACTGGCGCCTCAACGAGCGCCACTATGGAGCGCTCCAGGGCCGCAACAAGCAAGAGATGGCCGACGAGGTTGGATCCGACCAGGTCCACATCTGGCGTCGCAGCTATGACACGCCGCCGCCGCCCCTCGAGACATCCGACGACCGTCATCCGATCAACGATCCGCGCTACTCCTGGATGCCGCCCGACCTCGCCCCGGCAACCGAGTGTCTCGCAGATGTCGTCGACCGGATGCTGCCGTACTGGTACGACGCAATCGTGCCCGACCTGCGGGCCGGGAAGCGGGTAGTCGTGGCCGCCCACGGGAACAGCCTGCGGGCCCTCGTGAAGCACCTCGACGGCATCTCCGACGACGAGATCCCCTCGTTGAACATCCCAACCGGAGTTCCGCTCGTCTACCGGCTGAACTCCGACCTGGAGCCGATCGAATCGCGGTATCTAGGCGATGCCGACGCCGTAGCGGCCGCGGCGCAGGCTGTAGCCGACCAGGTCAAGTAGGTGTCGGGGCATCTCGATGGCCGGACCTTCCAGAATTTGGGGATCATTGACTTGACCCTTGGGCCGGTGCTGTCCATACTCCCGGCTGAGCCCGCGTCGTATGCGGGCTTTCCTTTGCAGAAAGGGGTCCCGTGCTGGCGGGAATCGTTGCGGTAATACACGCAATCGTCTCACTCGTTCTTGTGTTCCTCATCCTCCTCCATTCGGGGAAGGGTGGAGGCATGTCGGACGTGTTCGGCGGTGGCGGCATGGCGTCGGGCCTTGGTGGCTCGACGGTGGTCGAGCGAAACCTCGATCGCATCACCGTGGTCGCAGCGATCCTCTTCACCATCACCACACTCTTGTTGGTGTGGCAATGGGGCTGATGCGCGTCCGGTCTTGACCGGAGCAATCGCCTACACAGTGGACGTACACAAACAAGGAGGCAACTAAGTTGAATCGATTCTGGCGTAGCCGCCGTGTCGTGTGGATTGCTGTAATTCTCGCTTTCTCTCTCATCGCCGCCGCATGTGGCGACAGTGATGAGGGTGGCGACACCACAGCCGCAACCACGACCACGACGGCCGCAACAACCACAACTGCTGCCACGACAACCACCACCACCGAAGCCCCGGGCAAGCCCTACGGGGGCGAGGCGATCATCGCTGACGACCAGGAGCCGCCGACCTTGAACTCATTTGTTCCGGGTGGCGACAACTTCATCGTTTCGAAGATCACTCAGGCCCACTCCGTAGGTGTCCAGGACATCGATGGTTTCACGCTTGAGCTCATCCCCGATGTGGTGACCGAGCTGCCGACCGTGGCCAATGGTGGCGTTGTTGTGAATGCTGACGACACGATGACCGTGAAGTATCAGATCCGCGATGATGCGGTTTGGGCTGATGGCGTCCCGATTTCCGGTGACGACTTCGAGTTCACCTACGACACCATCATGGATCCCGATCTTCCGATCGTGAAGTCCATCTACGAAGATATTGTCCCGGAGAGCGTCGTCGCCGGCGCGAAGACCTTCGAGTACACACTGTCGGCTCCGACGGTGCAGTTCGAGTTCATCTTCGGTCAGATCATCCCCAAGCACGATGTTGAGGGCTCCGACTTCGCCAACGACTGGAACGAGACCATGTGGGTTTCCGCTGGTCCGTTCGTTGTCGACGAATGGCAGAAGGGCGAGTTCATCACCCTCGTGCGCAACGACAACTTCTGGAAGACCGACTCCGACACGGGACAGCAGCTGCCGTTCCTCGACCGAGTCGTCTACCGGTTCATTCCCGAGACCGAGTCTCTGATCAACGCCTTCAAGGCGCGCGAAGTTGATGTCATCAACCCGCCGCCTTCGGTCGACACCATTGAGGAGCTCCAGACCCTGGAGTCCGAGGGTGCCACCGTCGAGGTGTTGTCTGGTCCGATCTGGGAGCACTTGAACTTCCAGTTCGGTCCCGAGCGTCTCACGCGGAACGATGACTCGAACAACGAGTATCTGAAGTTCCGTAAGGCCGTTGCTCACACGATCGACAAGGAGCTCATCGTCGATGAGATCCTCAAGGGTCAGGTTGAGCCTCTCGACTCGTTCGTCGAGGCATTCAGCCCGAGCCTGTCGAATCTGAGCTGGGCTCAGTACGACTACAACGTGGCGGGTGCCACGGCCTTGCTGGCCGAGCACTGCTCCGACATTGGTCGTGACTGTGACGCTGACCCGATCAAGGTTGTCTTCTCGACCACGTCGAACAACGACGCTCGTGTCCAGTTGTCCAACCTGTTCATCGACATGTTCAGCCAGGTGCCTGGTTTCGCCTATGAGAATGAGCTCGAGGATTCGAGCATCTTCTTCGGTGAGACTCTCGACAACGGTGCTTGGGACCTTGGCGAGTGGGCGTGGGTCGGTTCACCCGGCCTCACTGGCCTCGTGTCCATCATGGACGTGTTCGATCCGGAAGCTGGTCCGCCTGAGGGTCAGAACTACTACCGGTGGGGCACTGAGGACAGCGCGACCATCAACGATGACACGGCTCGGTTCGCCGAGGTGCGTGATGCGATGAACGCAACCGTCGACAACGACGAGTTGACCGCTCTCATCCAGGAGGCCGAGGCTCTCTTGGCTGACAACGTCGTCATCATCCCCTTGTACGCCAGGCTCGACCCTGGTGCCATCTGGGGCGATGAGATCGGCGGGTACAAGCACAACCCGACCCAGGCTGGTGACACCTGGAACATCGAGGAGTGGTACCGCTTGGATCTCTAGGATCCCCGGTACAACCACTTGAAACTAGAGAGGGCCCGCTTCGGCGGGCCCTCTCTGCATTTCTGGCCGCACTGCAAGGCTTGTTGATATCCGGGGCGTGATCCCACCTCCGCTGGTATCGTCCCACCCTCGGAGGAAAGGACCTGGCTGATGGGCGCATATATCACTCGCCGTCTCGTCTACGGCGTCGTGACGTTGATCGCACTCTCGATCATCGTCTTCGCACTCATGCACATGGCCGGCGACCCTCTGCAGCGACTGAAGTTCAACCCTCGCCTCACTGACGAGTACAAGGACACGGTGACGGCCTTCTACGGCCTCGACCAGGGGTTCTGGGTCCAGTACTGGAAGTGGCTGACAGGCTTCGTGACTGGCGACTGGGGCATTTCGTTCCAGGGCACCCAGGAGGTGTGGGGGCTGGTTACCGACCGCGTTCCGGCCACGGTCCGACTCGGGACCACCGCTCTGTTCCTGGCCATAACGATCGGCATCCCGCTGGGCATCTACCAGGCGATCCGGCAGTACTCCTTCTTTGACCAGCTCGGCACCACGGCGGCGTTCATCGGCTTCTCCACCCCCGTTTTCGTCATCGGCGTCGTCCTCCAGGTGTTGCTCGCCCTCAAACTCGAGCAATGGACTGGAGTGAAGTTCTTCTTCGTCGTCGGCATGAATGAGTCGAGCTACGGCGATCTCACGACACTCGCCCGAATCGGCGACACGATTCGGCACCTGTTCTTACCGGCGACCACCATCGCCATCCTGTCGATTGCCGGGTATTCGCGCTTCCAGCGGGCCTCGATGCTCGAGGTGCTGCACAGCGACTACCTGCGCACCGCCAAGGCCAAGGGTCTTCCGCGACGCCGAGTCATCGCCAAGCATGCTTTGCGCAACGCGTTGATCCCGATCGTGACGCTGGTCTCTCTTGACATCGCCGGCCTCGTCGGTGGCGCCATCATCACCGAGACCATCTTCGGGTGGCCGGGGGTAGGGCGTCTCTACATCACAGCCATCAACCAGGTCGACACGCCAGTTGTCATGGCCATCGTGATGGTGATCGGCATCGGGATTGTGATCATGAACCTCGTCGCCGACATCGTCTACGGCTTCCTGGACCCCCGCGTTCGTTATGACTGATGTGTCGGTGACCCCACCCGGGGGACCAACGATCGAGGAGACCGAAGGTCTCTCCGTCGAACCGATCACTCAATGGAAGCTGTTCCGCGCACGCTTCGGGCGTCACCGTCTTGCGATGGTGTCCCTGCTCGTGTTGGCCGTGATCGTCGTCCTGGCACTGGCCGCACCGTTGCTTCCCATCAACAGCCCGTACGAGCTCCAGCGCGACGCCGGCGGACGCGTCCTCGAGAACATCGCACCACGCGCCGACTTCCCGCTCGGAACCGACGACATCGGCCGAGACGTCCTGGCCAGGGTTGTTCACGGCGGCCGAGCGTCGCTGGCAGTAGCCGGAATCACCGGCCTCCTCGTGGCCACTCTCGGGACGGTCGTCGGCTCACTGGCCGGCTTCTATCCCGGAGCTGTCGACCAGGCGCTGATGCGTCTCGTCGACATCATCCTCGGCCTGCCGCTCCTGCCTGTCGCCATCGTTGCCGGCCGTATCTTCCAGGAGATCGACTGGCTCCCTGAGGGCCCATTACCGATCGGGTTACTACTCGGGATCCTGCTGTGGGGGTCTCTCTCGAGGATCGTGCGCGCCGAATTTCTGTCACTCCGTGAAAAGGAATTCGTCGAGGCTGCTCGTGCGGCCGGAGCGAACGATCGACGGATCATCTTCCGCCACATCCTCCCCAATGCGATGAGCCCGATCATCGTCCAGACCACCCTTGTGGTCGGCGCCGCGATCATC
>JABDMN010000089.1 GCA_013001485.1 Acidimicrobiia bacterium | reverse complement strand
GTGCAGGGACCTTCCCCCCTTGAAGGGGGGACAGACCAAACGCCCTACCTCCACCTTCGGCTTCGCCTGCGGTGCAGGGACCTTCCCCCCTTGACGGGGGGACAGATCAAACGCCCTACCTCCACCTTCGGCTTCGCCTGCGGTGCAGGGACCTTCCCCCGGTGCGGTTGGGCTCGTTCGGATTCGAGGCCTGTTCAGCTTCGAATCCGCTCTCGTTCGTGTCCTCGCTGCGCTCGGACGCTGTTTGCTAGGGGGGACAGACCAAACGCCCTACCTTCACCTGCGGTGAACAGTCGCCGGCAGCCGGTAGCCAGCGACTAGGGACTATGGACTATCGACTAGGGACTTGCCTATGCAGCAAGACGCTGCAGTGAGGTGACGTCGTCGAGGTAGATCGATGACGTTCCGTCGTTGTTGCGAAGCAACATGGCGCGATCGCCGTATGCGGTTTCAAGCCCGAGGTATTCGCCGATCGAATCGCCGGCAGAGGTCGTAGCTCTGTAGATGCCTCCACGGTGGAGGTCGTTGATCGTCCATGGGGACGAAGCGGTGCGTGCCGTCATTGGCACTCCTTTCTCATGGGCCACCCTGGCCCGTTCTTTCTCGTCAACTGCGGTATGCGGTTGTCTAGGTGTGGTATTTGCTCGGCTGGGCGAAGCGGACCGTGAGGTCACGGCCTTCCAGCTTCGAGCCGTGAAGGTCCGCAATTGCGGCCTTCGCAGCCGGTTGGGGCATGTCGACAAAGCCAAAGCCTTTCGACCGCCCACTTCTCTTATCGGTCACAACGGTGGTTTGGTGAACCTTTCCGTATCGGCCGAAGATGTCGAACAGGTCATCTTCAGTGACGGTCCACGGCAAATTGGCGATGTAGACCGACTTGGCCTTGCGATCTGATCCGTTGGAGCGGTCTGACCCGTTCCGATCCGATCCGTCAGCGCGATCTGAACCGTTCGTGCGCTGCTCACCGTTAGAACGCTTGTTCTGCTGGCGGGGTTCCCGGTGCTCCTTGCGGGCGGAGTGGTCCCGTTCCTTCCGCTTCGGCGCCGGGGCGGCCTCACGCCGCAGATCGGCGATGTCGACCCCTTCGAAGAACTCCTCGATCCGAGGCTGCTCGATGGGGGCCCGGAGGTCGAGCTCACGCTTCATTCTCTGCACGGCACGCCTTTGCGGCCCGGTGACCAGCGAGATCACGGTCCCTCCTGCGCCGGCACGAGCCGTCCGGCCCGACCTGTGGACATAGTCCTTGTGGTCGTTCGGCGGATCGAAGTGGATCACCGAATCGACGGCGTCCACGTGGATGCCGCGAGCGGCCACGTCGGTAGCAATCAATGCCTCGACCGAGCCGTCGGTGAACGACCTGAGAGCCCGATTGCGCTGGTTCTGCGAGCGGCCACCATGGAGCGACACCGAGTTGACGCCCAGCTTGGCCAGCTGGCGGGACAGCCGGTCGGCGCCATGGCGGGTGCGAGTGAACACGATGGATCGTCCCATCGCCTCGATGAGGTCGGCAGTGTGCTGAATGCGGTCGTGATGCTCCACCAGCCAGAAGTGATGGCTCGCCTCAACTGCATCTGCCTCAGCGCTCTCCACTTCGTGGCGAACTGGGTCGTGCTGGTACTTGCGTGTGAGCGTGGCGATGTCGCCGTCAAGGGTCGCCGAGAACAGCAACGTCTGTCGCTTCTTGGCGGTCTGGTCGAGGATGCGGCGCACGGCAGGCATGAAACCCATGTCAGCCATGCGGTCGGCCTCGTCGATCACAACCAGGTCGGCTTGGGAGAGGTTCACGACCTTCTGCTCGATCAGGTCCTCGAGGCGTCCCGGTGTTGCCACCAGCACGTCGACACCCTTGCGCATTGCATGCTTCTGGCCCGTGTAGCGGACACCGCCATAGACCGCGGAGATACGACGGTCAGCGGCCCTCGCCAGCGGTGCCAGCTCGTGCTTGATCTGCTCGGCCAGCTCACGGGTCGGAGCCAGGATGAGGCCTCGCGGTCGATGCGGGGCAGCCTGGTCAACGCGTGTCAGCAAGGGCAGCCCGAAGGCGAGAGTCTTGCCAGACCCGGTAGGCGCCTTGCCCGAGACATCGCGTCCGGCGAGGGCATCGGGAATGGTTGCGGCCTGGACGGGGAACGGTTCGGTGATGCCGCGTTTCTCGAGTGCTGTCACCATTGCTTTGGGCAGCCCGAGACGGGCGAATGTCGTCGACATTTGGTAAATCTCCTGGTTGGTCGTGATCTCCCCGGCCCGCGGCAATACGTAATGCGGGTCTCGGGTCACGGCCGAAGAGGCGGTCCAACCGGGTGAGTAGTACTGCCGTTGAGATCACCGGGGAAGCGAAGTATCGCTTGCCTCCACCCGGTGCGGCAGGCGGAACAGTAACACGGATTTCGCGCCTTGGGAACCGGTTCCTAACCGTGGCCGGTAGCGACACGCCCATGGTTACGGTTCTTGAGATGCGACGCGCCGCCTCCCGAACCCGCCTGGCCCTTGTCTTGGTTGCCGCTGTTCTGGTGCTTGCGGCGTGCGGAAGTCAGGTCACGATCACTGCACTCGAAGAGCGATGGTGTCGGTCGGACATCGTCTCCCTCTCTGAGGACGCTGTCGGCGCAGCGTTCGCTGAACTCCATGATGTGAGTCTCGGAGAAGCCAAGGCCTCGTACGGATACAACGAAGGATCGGCCGCACAGGTGGGAAGCCGAATGACCATCACCGATCCCGAGGGGTTTCCCACGGTTGAGGATCGGAACGCGTGGTTCGACAGCGACGAATACGTCCAAGCCTGTCGAGCCGCCTACGACGCCTACAACTGACCCGGAGCTCGTTCGGCGGCCTCACGCCAATGAGTTCGATACCTCGACGAGGTTCCCATCAGGGTCGCGGAAGTACACCGAAAGTATCGATCCGGTCGCGCCCACCTTTTCGACCGGGCCGGCCTCGATGGGCACGTCGAGGTCGGTCAACCGTTTCGCCAGGTCCTGGACTGGTTCGTCGGAAAGGACGCAGAAGTTCCCGCTTCCGGGTGTCGTCCCGATGGCCATTGGTGGTCGGTGCTCGGCGGGCTGGAGGCTGATCTTGTGGCTCCCGAACCGCAACGCCCACTTGCCCGGGATGTGCTCTACGGCAGTCATATCGAGGACCTTCTCGTAGAAATCGATGGTCGCCTCGACGTCGTCGACGGCCAGCACGATGTGATCGAAACCGGTGATTCCCACGGTCGCCCCTCTTCGTCACTTCGAGCTTAGGAACAGGTGCCCGCTTCATCATGTTCTCGTCGATGGTGTACCCCACGGCGAGGACTGAGCCGGCTTCCGAACCGCTACAGCTGTGAGTACCAGCTGGCCAGCTCGGTACCGATGAGCTGAGGGTTGTCTTCCTGCACGAAGTGGATGCCTTTGCCGATGTCGACGGCGGTGAGATTCGACAGGTTCTCCTTGCACCAGGCCACGCCGGCTTCGTCGATGATGGCGCCGGGTTGTGAATGGAACAGCAGCTTGGGGAATTCGGTGGTTGTCAGCCACTTCCGGTACCCCTCGATTACGGCGACGTTGTCGGCAGGCTTGCCACTGATCGGGACTTCGCGCGGCCACTGGCGAACCGGCTTTCGGCTGGCAACCGTGGGAAAGGCCGAGGCGTAATAGGCCTGGGCTTCGGGCGACAGCTTCCGGTGCGTTGCATCAGGGAGCATCTTTTTGATGAACATGTTGGCTCCACTGACCATGAGCCATCCGAGCCCGGGGGTACGCATGGCGCGGAATGCCATGCGGAACTCTCGTGGCATGTCCTCCCACTTCATCGAGCCGATGATCGCCTCCATGAAGGCGATGGCTCGCACCTTGTCGGCGTTGTCATGCGCCCACCTGAAGCCGAGCCCTGACCCCCAGTCGTGGATGACGAGCGTCAGGTTTGATCCGATCCCGAGCTCATCGATGAACGCGGACACGTATCGGTAGTGGTCGTCGTACCGGTACGGGATGTCGGGCCGATCCGACTTTCCCATGCCGATGAGGTCCGGAGCGATGCACCGGCCGAGCCCCTGGACGTGCGGGATGATGTTGCGCCACAGATAGGACGAGGTCGGGTTCCCGTGGAGGAACAGGATCGGGTCTCCCTCACCGACGTCGACGTAATGCATGCGTGAGCCGAGCACGTCGACGTACTTGGACTCGAACGGGAACTCTGACGAAATGGGTGTTTGATCGGCCATGGGTCGACGCTACACGCCTGCCGGGCTCGCCAAGGGGGCCGTGATTCAGGTGTCGCCGAAGAGGCGTCCCCGTTCCGTCACGATGATGATGATCAACGCTCCCAGGCTGCCGAGGAAGAACGTCGAGATCATCGGCACGACCGTGCCGTCGAAGAGCCCGTCGGTGATAGTCCCGATGATCGAGGCACCAAGGAGGGAGAACGACCCGATGACGGCTGAGGCGGTCCCGGCCACTTGCCCGAGCGGGAGGATCGCTATCGACCTTGCGTTGGGGATGAACAGCCCGTGGGAAGCCATGGCTAGTCCGAGAAGCACCACGAATGGCCAGAAGCCCGGGATGCCGCCACCGCTGATCGCCAGGATGAGCGCAGCGCCTGAGATGCCGGCGTAGGAGAACAACGCCACGTGAACGATCCGTCTTGCGCCTACCCGGTCGACGAAGATCCCGTTCATCAAGATGGCAAAGCCGATCGCCGCGGCGAGGCCGCCGAAGATCAGCGGGAATTGGTCGCCGCGGCCATACACGTCGTCCCACACCAACTCTGACCCGGCCAGGTACGACACGAGCGCTCCAAACGCCAGCGTCATTCCCATCGTGTAGCCGACGGCCTGGCGGTTGGTAACGACGGCACGGATGGCGTGGGTGACGGTCGCGACCTTGAGGCGGGGGATGCGGTACTCCTCGTGGAGCGTTTCGGGGAGGCGCGTCAGCCACAGCGCCACGCCCCCGGTGCTGGCAGCCACGAGCAGGAACAGCACCCGCCACGAGACGAACTCGAGCAACAAGGCGCCGATCGTGGGGGCGATGATCGGTACGAAGATGAAGACGGCGGCGATGAACGACATGATCCGGGCCATCCGGTCGCCCTCGTAGATGTCCCGAATGACGCTGAGGGCGATCACCCTGGGCCCTGCGGCACCCACCCCCCAGATGAACCGAAAGACCAGCATCCACCCGAGAGTGGGAGAGAAGGCAGCTCCGACCGCTCCGAGAACGAACACCACCATTCCGCCGTACACGACGGGCTTGCGGCCAAACCGATCGGCGAGAGGTCCATAGACGAGCTGGGCGATGGCGAGCCCGAAGAAGAAGACGGTGACGATCGATGCGGTTTCGGTGGCGTCGGCGGCGAGACCGAAGTCGGCGCGCATGTCGTCGAAGGCGGGCAGCATCAGGTCGATGGACAGGGCCGTGAGGCCGATGACCGTCGCCATCAGCACCACGAACTCTCGTGGGCCGACGCGACCCAACGAGACCTCGGTGACGTCGGCGGTTCTGATGGGAGTGCCCCTCGGTGCGGCCCCTCGCTGAGGGGCAGGAACCACTCAGGCTATCGGGATTGGCTGGGGCCTCCGCCGATCAGGCCTGGGCTGGTTGTGGGCGGCGTCGCGCCTTGCGGGCACCTCCGCCGAGGATCCGCATGCTGGTGAGACCTACGACCGCCGCAGTCGACACCACGTACATCCAGAAGACCCAGGGAATACTCGAATCCGCACCGGCCATGAGGCCGTGGCCGGCCGCTGCCAGGAAGAGGCCGAAGCTGGTGTAGTGGATGGCTCGCCATGCCTTCTGGCCGATTCGCTTCTTCACGTAGAACGACCCTGAGACCACCAGCAGGCCGTAGAAGGCAACGATGCCCAGCGATACCGCAAGCGGTCGGTATAGCGACGCCCCGGGGATGAACAACTCAAGGAGACCGAACTGGATGAAGCTGTCCATCCACAGGGCTACGAGATGCACCACGGTGGCCACGATCGACGCCACTGCCAGCGACTCGTGGGCGTAGGTCAACGGCTTCGCCTTCACGAGGCGCTTGGCGTAGCCGCCAGACAGCAGCAGTCCCCAGATCGTCGAGATCGCCAGGAACGCGAACGCCGCGATTCCCGAACCTCGGATGATGAGCCACGTCATGCTGCAGCCTCGAGCCCGGTCGCATAGACCGCACCGTCTGTCCATATCGCCACTGCCGCTCGGATCCACGGCTGGCGGTCGGCCCAGGCCAGGCCATCGGCACCGAGGAGAAGGACGGCCTTCGCGGCGGCCTCGGCCTCCACGGCAGTTGTGGTCAGTGCCGTTGCCGACAGCACCGGCGACGTCGAAGGGGCGCGTGTTCGCGGGTCGATGAGGTGGTGGGCTCGCCGACCTTGAACTGACCACGCCCGGCGTGTTGTCGAACTGGTGGCGAGCGCTCCAACGCCGACATGGATGACGGTCGCCACCTCGCCCCATGGATCGAGCACCTCGGCGACCGTGTCTGGGTCAGCGGAGCGCAGGTCACCGCCTGCGCTCGCAGTTGTCGCCAACCCGGTCTCGACAGCGCGATCGCAGGTCCAGCCCTTGGCGACCCCGCCGAGGTCGAGCAGCGTGCCAGGGGAGCGGGTGAGTCGGTTGTCCTCCAGGTGCCAGCCGCCGATGGCGGATGAGGCGGGGGCGGTCTCGAGGTCGCGGACCTCGGAATAGGTGGTGACGTAGCCCCAGTCGCGAACGGCTTGGCCGACCCCGGCATCGACAATCCCGTCGGTCAGCAGCCTCATTCGATCAGCGGCCTGGACGACTTCCGTCATCAGCGGAGAAAGCTCCATGGTCGGCGTGGGGTTGGCATTGATCCGGCTCAGCTCGCTGTCGGTGCGAAAGCGGCTCGCCGTCTCTTCGACGTCTTCGAACAGCCGGGCCGCCGCTCTGACGCCGTGGGCTCCGGTGGCCCTCACCTCGATGGTGGTTCCCATGGCGGGGAACGTCGCGGTGATCATGATCCGGCACTCTGGATCGGAGCGGGCGCCGCCGAGAGAGCCGGCGGCGGAGGGGCTGGTACGGCCGCTGTGGCTGGCTGTGACCGAGTCCCCGGGGCAGGCTCCGTGCTGCGCTGGGCAGCCGGAGGCGCCGGGACCGTTGTCGTCGGCGCCACTCGCAAGATGGTGAGACCGCTCTCGGGGACTGCGGGTAGGGCGGCTCCCGGGGTTGGGCTCTCGGTGGTGGTCGCATCGGCCGGGACCGCGTTCTCGGGTGCCGGGTCGTGTCCGGCGCTGAGGAACGCGACGGTGCCGGTGATACCGGCAACCGTCCAGGCCCCAATGCGAAACAGACGGTCGGCTGGGTAGCGCTGGCGGATCATTGCGCACCTCCTGGCTGGGAATCGGGGACCACCAGGACGGCACCGGCTGCTTCGAGAACAGCTCGCACCGACTCGGGAACCGATTCGGCAGACACCCGTTCCAGGCCGCTCGTGGCCAGGACCCGAGACACCGACATGAGGTCGGGCAGAACGGTGACTTCGGTGACCGTCGCCGGTGGGTCGGGGACCGTTTCTGGCGATGACGCCAGCGACAGCGCGGACACCGCGGTGATCGCGATGGCGACCAAAGGCGACGCGATCTTGAGGATTCGGCGCACCATCAGTCGTCGTCCTCGTCTTCGTGGTCCTCGTCTTCCTCGTCCTCTTCTTCGTCCTCGTGGTCTTCGTCTTCGTGGTCTTCGTGGTCCTCGTCCTCGTGGTCGTCGTCATCGTCGTAGTAGGCAGTGGGCTGGGGATCGAGCGCGGCATCGTTGGCCAAGCTCTCGGCTTGCTCGTAGAGAACGACGGCGTTGGCGAACTCGCCCGAGTCGTAGGCGAAGTCACCGTCGCCGACCAGCGAGATCGCCGTGTTGATCGTGTCGACATTGCCACCCGCGTCGGTGGCGGCCTGGATGGCGACGAGCGCACGCTCGCGTGCACCGAGCGCGCTCTCGAAGTCGCTGCCGGACGTGGCAGTCGATGTCGCGGCGGGCTGGTTTGTCGTCCCCACCGCTGGTGCGGTCGCCACGATCGTCGGCTCGGCGCCCACGGTGAGGCGTCCCGGCAGTGGGAGGCTGGCATCGTCACAGAGCGGTCGGAGCGCGTCGAGCGCCGCCTGCTGCACCTGGTTGATGGCGCCGGCAGCCTCGAGATCGACCAGATAGCGGCCCTCAGCACCGCATGCTCGGACCAGGTCCTCAGCGGCGATCTCCGACGCGACGACGCTGGTCGATGTCGTGGTTGTGTCGGCGGCATCGTCGGCAGAAGAGCTGAGTGCCGCGTTGGAAGCGAGTGCAAGCCCTGGGATGGCGAGCACGCCAAGTGCGACGGCAATGATGTAGCGGATCCGGTCTTTCATCGGGTGTTCCTTTCTCAGGTTGTCACCACGATGCGGCCCGCCCCGTTAAGTGCGCGCTAACGAGCCTCTAACGCCTGGCTAGGTCTGGAGATCGACCGATGAGGCCCGAATGGCCCTATGGGGTTTCGGTTGGGGCCGATAGCTTTGGATCGTGGTCACCGTTGTCGCACGTCCGTGCGCCACGTGTGGAGCGATGGGGGACAGCCCGTTCTGCACGTCCTGCGGTCTTCGGCGCGACGGGAGAGGCACCGC
>JABDMN010000075.1 GCA_013001485.1 Acidimicrobiia bacterium | reverse complement strand
GGCTCGAGATGCTCGCCGTGCTCGGCCAAACCCCGCGTGCCGCCGTCATCCCTTCGATCGTTCACCCGCGCAACATCGTCACTGCCAACTCGCTGACCATGGGTGCGGCCTACGGCACGATCCCGGTGGGGGCGATGTTCAACTTCGTCATCGGCTTCCTGCCTGCGGTCTCCTTGTTCGGTCTCGTGCCCGTCGAAAACACGTCTATTGCGCTGGCGTTCTTCCTGGACTCGGTGACTTTCTTGTTATCCGGGGCCATTGTCATGACGCTCCCCTCGCTGGTGGCCCCGCCGTCGCGCGACGTCGACGAGGACGAGGGCGCGTTGGCAAGGACATGGCATGACGTCCGCGATGGGGCGACCTACCTGTGGAGCCGCAAGCCCATCCGCCGCGTGATCCTGGGGCTCGCCACGGCTCTCTTCGGCGGCGGGACCGTCACCGTCATCGGTATCCAGTTCGTCGAGGAGGTGCTCGCCGCCGACACGAGAGGTTTCTACGCCGTCGTGGCTGCGCTCGGTTTTGGCGCCGCGGCGGGTATCGCCAGCGTGTCGCTCGCTTCGGATCGGCTGACTCGTCGCGACGTGGCGTTCGCCGCGGCAACCGTGATCACGGGGTTTGGCCTCGCGGCCGGGTCGATGACGTCAACGGTGGCCGGAGCCGCCGCGTGGCTCGCGCTATTCGGCTTCGGGGCCGGGGCGGCCTACGTCATGGGGTTCTCCCACCTGCACGAAGAGGTAGACGAGGAGATGCGGGGACGGGTGTTTGCCGCGGTGTTCACGCTGATGCGGATCGGGCTCTTTGTGTCCATGGCTGTGGCGGTCCCGTTGGCCGGCTTCTTCCGAACCCTCGATCTCCCCGGGCTGTTTGGCGACGGGTCACGGATGGTGCTGCTCACCGGTGGCCTGACGATCACGCTCGCCGGTGCAGCCACTCTCTTCTCGGTGAGAGAGTCTCTTACCCGTCCGCGGGTCGGCGAGGCGTACCGGCGGGTCATCGCGACCACGTCCTCAAAGGGAGAACTGCGCGATCATGACGGCGCCGAGGAGGACACCGAATGAACCCCCGCTACATAGCCCTTGAAGGCATCGAAGGTGCCGGAAAGTCCACAGTCGCCCGCCTGCTGGGTCGTGCCCTGGAAAGCCAGGGGCACGACGTCGTGCTGGTCAGGGAGCCAGGTGGGACACCCACTGGCGAGGCGATCCGCGAGGTGTTGCTGCATCCTGACGGCGTCGTAGCTCCCTGGACCGAGGCGATGCTGTTTGCGGCGTCTCGAGCCCAGCTCGCTGCCGAGGTCATCGGCCCAGCCCTCGACCGCGGCGCCTGGGTGATCGGTGACCGCAGCGTGTATTCGTCTCTCGCCTATCAGGGTGGAGGGCGCGAACTCGGGATCGGGGAGGTGGCCGCCGTCAATCGAGCCGGCCTCGGGGGTGTCTGGCCCGACCTTGTCGTGGTTCTGGACGTCGACCCTCACACCGGACTGGATCGGCAGGATGATGCCGACCGGATCGGGTCCGAAGGCGTTGCCTTTCAGTCATCGGTCGCTGATGCGTTCGCAGCCATGGCCGCTGACGACCCGCAGAGGTTTGTAACGGTGGACGCATCGCTGCCGGTAGATGACGTCGTGGAGGCGATCCTGAAGGCTGTCGAACAACGATGGTGACGCCGTTCGACGCCGTGATCGGCCACCCCAAGGTGATAGGGCTCCTGGCTGCCGAGCTTGAGTCGCCGGCCCAGGCATACCTCTTCGTCGGTCCCGACGGTGCTGGGAAGGCGACGGTGGCTCGCAGGTTTGCCGCCGCCCTTCTCGCCGATGGCCGACCCGAGCCGTTTCGCCGGGCGCTCGAGGGGGTCCACGCCGACCTCACCATCGTCGAGCCGTCGGGGACCGCATCGATCACCGTCGATCAGGCCAGGACCGTGGTTTCGAGCTCGACCCGGGCTCCGCTGGAGGCGGCGCGGCGGGTCTTCCTGTTCGAGGAGGGTGGGCTCATGAACGATGAGGCTGCCAACGCGCTTCTCAAGACCCTCGAGGAACCCGTGGCGACATCGGTGTTCATCCTGGTTGCCACGTCCGAGGATGACCTCCCTTCGACCATCGCCTCACGCAGTCGGACCATCGTGTTCGGGAGAGTCGGCGAACAGGAGATCGTTGATGCTCTTGTCGCCAGGGGAGCCGACGTCGATCGAGCCGTCCAGGCGGCGCGCATCTCGGGGGGGCGACCCGGCTTGGCCCTTGCGCTCGTCACCGAACCCGATGTTGCCGAGTACCGGCGCCAGTGGCTGGGAGTCCCGGGCCAGGTCACCGGGCATCCGGGGGATTCTTTCCGCCTCGCGGGCGACCTCCTGTCGGCCGTCGACCCCCTGCTCGCGGCCCTCAAGGAGCGTCAGGCGGCCGAAGCAGCGGTCGCGGTCGCCGATGGCGCTTCCACCAAGACGCTCAAGGAACGTCACGACCGGCAATTGAAGCGTGCCGCGGCATCTTTGTGGGCAACGGGGCTGGAGATCCTCGCCGGGTTCTATCGGGATGTGGCCGCTGCCCAGGTGGGCGCACCCGTGCGCAACACCGACATCCCGGTCTCGCAGCTGACCCAGGTCATGCCAGGTGAGGCGATGCGCCACGCCGACCGGGTCCTCGAGACGATCGAGTCGCTGGAGGCGAACCAGCGCCCGCAGCTAGCCCTCGCTGCGCTGTTCGCGGAGCTCGGTGGCGACGCCTAAACGCGACGTCGGGCCCCTCGCCCGAGCGACCCACGATCACGGTGGGATCGTTGTCGGCCGCGTGGGTCGCCTTCTCACCGACCTCGAGATCACTGGCAGCGTGCCTCCCGGGCCTGCAGTACTCGCCGCCAACCACTTCTCGTTTCTCGATCCGTTGTTCGTCGGCGTCGCTGTCGATCGCTTCACCCGGTACCTGGCGCTCGACGAGCTGTTCGGGCGCTCCCGGTTCTTCGACTGGTTGACCTTGAGCCTCGGCACCATCCCGATGTCGCGGGAGCGAGCCCCTCTCGGGGCGATGCGCGAGTCCTTACGCACCCTGGAGCAAGGGGGTCTGGTGTGCCTGTTCCCCGAAGGTAGGCGGGTGCGGGAGTGGGGCGAGAATGCACCCAAGAAGGGTGCGGCGTGGCTCGCCCTCCGGGCAGGCGTTCCCCTCATCCCGATCGCCATCTCCGGCACTGAGATCGTCTGGCCGGTCGATGCCAGCCGACCACGACGGGGCCCTGTCCGTGTCTGGGTCGGTGAGGGCTGGGATCCAGATTCGTATCTCGATCATGTCGATCCCGCGACAGCGATGATGAACGAGTGGTTCGAGTGGATGAACGGTCACCTCGGTCAGGTGGATCGCGACGGGACTCCCGCTCGTGCCTGAGGTGACGAGATCGGCCGTTCTAGCCCGGCTCGGGATGAGCTGGGAGCGAGCGATCTCGCCGCGAGCACTGGTTGCCGGAGGCGTCATCGCCTACGTGGCCTTGTTCAACTTGACCTATGTCCATTTCGTCGGCGATGTGTTCACCGACCAGGGCTACGGGTACGCCCGACCGGGTTTCGGTGTGTGGGCTGTCCTGTTGGTGTTCTCGGTCTTTCCTGCGATCTGGCTGCCGACACGCCTGGGTCGCGTTTCGGGAGTTGCTGAGTGGATTCTGTACCTCGTCGTGTTCGTCCCATCGATGACGGTCCCGCTGTACGCCGTCGGTGCGGCGACTGCGGATCAGCTCCAGCTTGCGACCGTCCTCGGCCTCGCACTGGCCGTGTTCCCGCTGGCTCGTCGGGTTCCGCTCCTGCGCCTGCCGCAGGTTTCGCTGAGCCCCCGTTCGTTTATTGGGCTGCTCGGGGCAATGAGCGTCGTCACTGTCACCGTGATGGTCTGGAAGCTGAACTTCTCGTTTTCCCTGGCCGACATCGGAGCGGTGTACGACGTCCGGGCCGACTACGCCGATGCGGTTGGTGAGGCCGGTCGGGCCGTCGCCTACCTGGTGGGATGGCAGGCCAACGTCATCAATCCAGCCCTGGTTGTGTGGGGTCTCCACACGCGGCGCTGGTATCTCGTGACCGTCGGACTCGGCCTGCAGTATCTGGTGTTCGCTGCCACGGGCCTGAAGGGCGCGGTTGCCTTGCTCGCCGTTGTGCTCGGGCTATACGTTCTGCTGCGGTCCTGGCGGACTCCGCTTGGAACCGCCATGGCCTGGGGCTCATCAGGCGCCTTGGGGGCCGTGACCCTCGCTCACATCACGACGTCTGGTCCAGTGGCGACGGCGGGATCCTCGTGGATTCTGTCGCTGCTGTTCCGGAGGGCGCTCGCCACCCCGGGTCTGATGACGGGTCTGTACTTCGATTTCTTCTCCGGGCGCCCCAAAGCGAACCTGGACCACAGCATCCTCGGCCCCTTTGTCGAAACGCCCTACGTCGATCCGCCGCCCGTGTTGATCGGTACGACGTACTTCCCTGATTCGTCGCCATGGGCGAACGGCAACCTCTGGGCCGATGGCTTCGCCAACTTCGGGTTCGTCGGGATCATCGCCATGACGGTTCTTCTTGTGTTCGGCTTGTACCTGGCGGACAGCTTCTTGCGTGGCCGGTCGCTGGTCGTCCCGGCGCTCCTCCTCGTCGCTCCACTGCTTCCGCTCGTCAACACCGGCCTGTTGACCTCGCTCGTCACTCACGGTCTTGCTCTGGGTGTCATCGTCATGATCCTCGCCCCGGTGACCCGCGACTCCCCCGGATGAGAATCGCCGTCACCGGGTCATCGGGCCTCATCGGCTCCCACCTCGTACCCCGGCTCGAGGCCACAGGACATGATGTCGTGGCGTATGTCCGGCGGGACCCCGGGGAGGGAGAAGCATTCTGGGACCCGCACCGCAACGCGATCGATCCCCTCGACGACTTCGACGCGGTCATTCACCTGGCCGGTGCGGGTATCGGAGACAAGCGGTGGACATCGGCCCGCAAGTCGGCCATCCGCTCGTCGCGCATCAAGGGCACCGACCTCGTTGCTCGCGCCGTTGCTGCAGCCCCGAATCGACCGATGCTGCTGTCCAGTTCGGCCATCGGCTACTACGGGGATCGCGGCTCAGACGTGCTCGAGGAGCCCGAGCCTCCGGGCGACGACTTCCTGGCCCGGGTATGCGTCGAGTGGGAGGCAGCCACGGAGCCGGCCGCCGAGGCGGGGGCGCGGGTGGTCTGCCTCCGCACCGGGATCGTGCTCGACGAGGACGGCGGCGCACTGGGAAGGATGCTGATGCCGTTCAAGTTCGGTCTGGGAGGACGGCTCGGCGCCGGTGACCAATGGTGGAGCTGGATCACGGTGATCGACACGGTCCGTGCCATCGAGCACCTGCTCACCTCACAGATGGACGGCGCCGTCAATCTCACCGCACCCGAGCCGGTCACCAACGTCGAGTACACCAGGATTCTCGGTGATGTCCTGGAGCGCCCGACCGTGATCCCAACACCGCGTCTCGCCTTGAACGCCCTTCTCGGCAAGCAGCTCGCCGAGGCCCTGCTGTTCACATCTGCCCGAGTCATTCCTTCGCGACTTGCCGAAGACGGATTCGAGTTCTCACACCCCGAGCTTCCGGAGGCGCTCGACGCGCTTCTCAACCAAGCAGCGCGGTGAGGTCCACCTAGGAGAGTGGGCCGTGGTCGAGTTTCGGCAGCACGTGCTCGGCGAAGAGGTCGCACTCGTCGACGTGGGGGTATCCCGACAGGATGAACGCCTCGATGCCGACCTCCCGGTAGGCCTCGAGTTTGGCGGCTACCTGGTCGGGGTCGCCGACGATGGCGGCACCGGCGCCGGATCGGGCGCGGCCCACACCGGTCCACAGGTTGGGCTCGGCGTAGCCCCCGTCATCAGCTTCCTCTCGCAACGCCGATTGTCGTTGCACACCGACCGACGCTGCATCGAGCGACTTCTTACGGATCGTCTCTCCCGTGTCGGTGTCGAGCTTCGAGATGAGGTGCTGAGCCGCCGCTCGCGCTTCGGCCTCGGTCTCTCTCACAATGACGTGGCTCCGGAGCCCGTAGCGCAGCTCGCGACCGTGGCGCTCCGCTCGCTGGCGCATGTCGGTGACCGTCTCGGCCACCGCAGCCACGGTGTCGGGCCACGTGAGAAAAACGTCGGAGTGGGCCGCCGCGGTTTCCTTCGCCGGCTCCGAGAAGCCCCCGAAGTAGAACGGGGGGCTGGTCCCTGAGACAGTTCTGACGCGTGGCGGATCGATCGCGAGGTCCACGAAGTCGCCGTGGAAGTCCACCGACTCTCCATTGAGCAGCGACCGCAGGACCTGCATCCACTCGGCGGTTCGCTGGTACCGGGGTTCGCTGGCGAGCTTCTCGCCCGGGATGTCGGAAGAGATGATGTTGATGTTGAGCCTCCCCCCCGACATCTGGTCGATGGTTGCCAACTGACGGGCCAGCTGGGGGAGGTGCATCTCGCCCATGCGCACTGCGACCAGCAGCTTGATGTTCTCGGTGTGCGTGGCGATGGCCGAGGCAAAGGCAACTGTGTCGATTCCAAGCGTGTACCCGGACGGCAACAAGACGTTGTCGAAGCCATTGCGGTCGGCTGTCTTGACGATGTCCGAGCAGTGATCCCACGAACTGCGGAGGGCCGGCTCCGGAACTCCGAGGAACTCGTAGTCGTCGTCGCACAGAGCTCCGAACCAGGCCACCTCGATGGTCATGTCGTTGTCTCCTTCGTCTTCACGGCAGCGGTGTGCCGGTCGATGCTTCGATGATGTCGTATACGTCGCTGTGAACCAGCGTCACGTCGAGGGCCTGGACCGCCTCTTCGAGCCGCTCGGGTCGCTGAGTCCCGACGATGGCGATCGGGCGGGAAGGGTGGGCGAGCACGAAGGCGTAAGCGATCACAGACCGTGACACACCCTCCCGGTTTGCCAGACGATCGAGCACAGCGATCAGCTCGGGCCGTACGCCCTCACCCGTCGCCAGTGAGCCACCTGCCAGCGGGCTCCACGCCAGCGGCACCACGCCGAGCCGCATGGCCTGGTCCATCGTGCCGTCGAAGAGGGGGTCGAGGTGAGCGGCCGAGAACTGAGGCTGTGTGGTTGCCAGCGGGAAGTCGAGGTGGGCTGCCAGAGCCTCTGTTTGAGTCGGGGTGTGGTTGGACACGCCGACCTCACGCACCTTGCCTGCATCGCGGAGTTCGCTCAGCGTGGTTGCCGCCGCTTCGGGGTGGGTGTACATGTCGGGGCGGTGGATCAGATACAGATCGATGGTGTCGACTCCGAGCCGCTGCAACGAGGCATCGACGGCACCGCGGATGTGTTGTGGTGACGAGTCGTACGGAACTCCCGGGATGATTCCGCCCTTGGTGGTGAGGATCATGCGATCGCGAAGTCCCGGCTGCGCAGCCATGACGCGTCCCAGGAGCTCCTCGGCAGCACCGAACCCGGTCCCACCCCAGTCGAGGCCGTAGACGTCGGCGTTGTCGATGAGCGTCATGCCGAGGTCGAGCGCAGTCTCGACCAATCCGCTGGCCTCGCCGACGTCGGCGGTCGTGAACCTCCAGCATCCAAACGAGAGTGGTCCAGCGGCGACCTCGAGGCCACCGATCGTGCGTGCAACCGGGTCGATGAGCATCGTCGTATCGTAGGTGGACACCGAGGCAGGAGGGCAGTTGAGCGAGTTCAAATACGGCGTCATCGGAACCGGGATGATGGGCATCGAGCACATCCTCAACATCGCCGCGATCGATGGGGCGTCCGTCGCCGCAATCGCCGACCCACACGAGGAGTCGCGCCAGGCAGCCGCCGCGGCCGTCGGCTCAGACGACCTCGCCGTGTTCCACGATCACACGTCCCTGCTCGAGCACGGCAATGTCGATGCAGTGGTCGTCGCCTCTCCAAACATGACCCATGTCGATGTCCTCAGCGACGTCCTGCGGGCCGATGACGACGTGCATGTGCTCGTGGAGAAACCCTTGTGCACGACCGTCGAGGACTGCCAGCAGGTCATCGACCTTGCTGAGAGCCGGAGCGGCATCGTCTGGATGGGTTTGGAGTACCGCTACAAGCCGTCGATAGCCAGGCTCATCGCCGAGGTGGAAGCCGGGGCCGCGGGGCCGGTTCGCATGGTGGCGATCCGTGAGCATCGCTTCCCCTTCCTGCCCAAGGTCGGCGACTGGAACCGGTTCAGCCGGAACACCGGCGGCACCCTGGTGGAGAAGTGCTGTCACTTCTTCGACCTGATGAACCTGATCATCGGGTCGCGCCCAAAGACCGTCATGGCCTCCGGGGCCCAGGACGTGAACCATCTCGACGAGGAGTACGAGGGCGAGGTGCCTGACATCCTCGACAACGCGTTCGTCGTTGTGGACTACGAGAACGGGTCCCGAGCCATGCTGGATCTGTGCATGTTCGCGGAGGGTTCACTCAACGAGCAGGAGATCGCCGTCACCGGAGACACCGGGAAGGTCGAGGCCTTTGTTCCGCAGAATCTTGTGCGGCTGGGGCGCCGCACCGAGGGGCGTCAGGTTCGCGAGATCGTGGTCGACGACGACCATGTCGTCTACCAGGGACTCCACGAGGGATCCTCATATCTCGAGCACATCGACTTCCTGGGGGCCATCCGGGAAGGGGCATCGCCGAAGGTCACTCTCGACGACGGCCTGTGGTCGGTGGCCATGGGCGTCGCCGGTCATCGGTCGATCGAGGAGGGGAGAGCGGTGGCGCTGTCTGAGGTCATGCGATGACCTCCCAGAATCTGGGATACGCTGGGTGGTCCCCTTCCTAGCCTCGCACTAACGTCCGGTGCGCCGGTCCCTTCGGGACCCGGTTGGAGAAACCCAAATGGAGGAACCCCATAATGCGTAAGCACGTGTGGATTGTGCTCGTCCTGGCGTTTGCCCTCATCGCAGCAGCGTGTGGTGGCGACGACTTGGAAGGCACATCCGTCACGGTATTCGGACCCGAGAGCTCCGAGGAAGAAGCGGGAGCGTTGCAAGACGCCCTCGACATCCTCGCGGAGCGCACGGGTATCGACATCGTCTACACCGGTGCCCGTGACTTTTCAGATCAGATCAACGCCCAGGCGATTGGTGGTAACCCACCTGATATCGCGGTCTTCCCGCAGCCTGGCAAGGTCGCCGACTTCGCTCGTCAGGGACTGGTGATTGCTTTGCCAGAGGACGTCGCTGATGCGGCGACCGACAACTGGCCGGCCGCCTGGAATGCCTTCGGCATCGTCGACGGCACCCAGTACGCCATCCCCACCAAGACCGACCTCAAGTCGCTCGTGTGGTACGTCCCGGGCAGCTTCGAGGCCAAGGGCTACGAGGTTCCCGAGACCTGGGACGCTTTGAAGGCGCTCTCCAACGAGATGATCGCCAACGGCGACACCCCGTGGTGCGTCGGCATCGAGTCCGGTCCTGCGACCGGCTGGACCTTCACCGACTGGGTCGAGGACCTGATGCTGCGTTTCCACGGAGCTGATGTGTACGACCAGTGGGTCGATCACACCATTCCGTTCACCGACTCCCGCGTCGAGCAGGCGTGGAACGAGGTTCTCGATCTGTGGAACACCGATGGCGCAGTGTTCGCCGCCGGTGGCACGATCGCAGCAACCCCGTTTGGTGACAACGGTCAGCCTCTCGTCGACGGCAAGTGCCTCATGCACCGCCAGGCGTCGTTCTACTCGGCATTCCTGCCTGAGAACACGGTGACCGGACCCGACGGCGTGGACGTCTTCTACTTCCCCGCAGTCGACCCGGCCAACGCTCCGGTTCTCGGTGCAGGCACCCTGGTGGCGTCCTTCCGTGACGCTCCCGAGGTGTGGGAAGTCATGGAGTACTTCTCGACCGCCGAGTACGCCGAAGAGCGTCAGAAGGCTCAGGCCGCCCGTAAGGGTGGCGGCGACGTGCTCTCCGGCTTCCTCTCGGCAGCCAACGGCCTGGACACCAGCGTGTACACGCCGCTCGAGCAGTCGTTGGTCAGCATCCTTTCCGGCGCCGACGTGGTGCGGTTCGATGCTTCGGACCTGATGCCGGCAGCGGTCGGTGGCGGTTCGTTCTGGACCGAGGCAACGAGCGCTGTGAACGGCGACAAGTCGGTGGCAGATGCACTTGCCGCCATCGACGCTTCGTGGCCGTAAGCCGCTGAACCACTAACCCAACAACGGGGGCGCCTGCATTCGTGCAGGCGCCCCTGTTAGCTTCCAGACCCACTCGCGGAGGGAGGAATTCGGTGGAGAAGATTCTCGAGATGGTGATCGGGACGCTGATTGCCGTAGGGCTGAGCGCCGTGATCTTCATTGGAGCCAACCTCCTCTTCGACCTCGCTCCCACCAGGTGGGAGATCTTCGGTGCGGTAGCGGGTGGCGGGCTCGTGCTCATCTTCTTCTTCTGGCTGTTTGGGAACCGGGCCATTACCGCTCTCGAGGTTGGAGGCGGCCGCAACCCGACCAAGATCCCGTGGCAGGCGATCGTCGCGGCCATCGTCGGCGGTGCCGTGGGCTTCTTCCTCGCCCGGCTGACTGATCGAAACCAACGGCTCATGGTCGGTGTCGGTGGCGGCGCCGTTCTGGGGCTGATCCTCGGACTCACGCTCGTCGAGGAAGCCCGACCTCGCCTCGACGTCGGTCCCACAATCACCGGTCTGGTGGCAGGTCTCGTGATCGGCGGCGCCATCATGTTCCTCCGCAAGGGCACCATCCGGTCCCTCGTCCTCGGAGGCACCCTCGGGTTCGCGCTCGGAGCCTGGGGAGGCCCGGGCGATGGCGGCACGGCGGCTCAGGCCGTCATCGTGAGCCTCATCGTTGGTGCCGGACTCGGCGTGTATGCCGGGATGGCAAAGGTGTACACACACAAGGACCGCACGATGCTGTCCGAGCGAGCTCGCGCCATCATCTTCGTGGCCCCGGCTCTCATCTTCATCGGGATCACTCTGGTCATCCCGACCGTGCGCACGATCTACCTCTCGCTGTTCAACCTGGCGTTCTTCTCCCAGACGGCTGAGCGCGAGCCTTACTCGACCTGGACCGGCATCTTCGGTGAGCCGTTCTTCATTGCCGCTGTCGTGCTCGTGCTGATCGGCGTCGGCTACGGCTTCTACCAGGGCAGTCGCAATGGCGGTGGCTACAAGGGCAATGGCATCTCGCTCGGTACCTACCTGGGCGGGGCCACTCTGTTCATCTTCTCGCTGTTCATCTTCACCGACACCGCAGAATTCGTCGGCGGGGAGAACTACGGAAATCTCTTCACCGACCCGAACACCATCAACCTGAGCAACTGGACGGACATCTTCACGAGCCAGCTGTTCCAGATCGGTGTCGTGATCGCCCTGATCGGCGTTCTGGTCGGTTTCGTGGCTGGCGCCAATCGCGGCCAACGGTTCCAGTCGGGCGGCGCATCGACGGGCTCGATTGCCGTCGGCTCGTTCATCGGCGTGTTCTCGCTCGGAACCGTGCTTCGGGGCACGATCATGAACAACCTGTGGTGGGTCTTCACCGTGACGATCCTGGCGACGGTGTTCGGTCTTGCGATCGCCGTCCTCGCCGATCGATCCGCGATGGAGAGCCTCGCCAAGTCGATCATCTTCATGCCGATGGCCATCTCGTTCGTCGGGGCCGCCATCATCTGGCGGTTCATGTACATCGCCCGACCCGAGGGCGAGGTCCAGACCGGTGTCTTCAACGCAATCTGGGTGTGGTTAGGCGATGTCAGCGGCTCAGGTGGAAGCAGTGCCATCGCCGCCGGCATCATGCTCGTCGTCGTGGCCATGCTCGGCTATCTCGCCTATCGCGGATTCAGCCACAACGTCCCCGGGGTCGCCTGGGGGTCGGTGATCACGGCGATTCCGTTCCTCTGGCTGGCGTGGCGGTTCATCGGCCCCGGCCTAGGTGCCGACGTCGAGGCAGACACAGTGAAGTTCCTCACCGAGTCGCCCTTCAACAACGTGTGGATGATGGTGGTCTTGATCTGGATTCAGACCGGCTTCACGATGGTCATCTTCTCGGCCGCCATCAAAGCGGTTCCTGCCGAGCTCATCGAGGCGGCGAAGGTCGACGGTGCGACTGAGAACCAGACGTTCTGGAGCGTGGTGATTCCGCAGATTGCTCCCACCATCGGGGTGGTGGTGACCACCCTGATCGTGCTGGTCATGAAGGTGTTCGATATTCCGAAGGTCATGACCAACGGCAACTTCGACACGGAGGTGATCGCCAATGAAATGTGGCAGAGAGCCTTCACTGAGCTCGACTTCGGGCTCGGTTCGGCGCTCGCCGTGATCCTCTTCGTGTCGGTGCTCCCGATCATGTACATCAATATCCGGCGGATGCAGAAGGCGGCAGCCTGATGGCAGTGACAACAAACCCCCAAGACGTACACATTGCAGGCGAGACCGAGCAGGCGCTCGGGTCGCGGGTATACCGGGTCCTCAGGTCGATCCCGACATGGGTGTTGTGGCTGCTGGTCATGGTGTGGTCGCTGCCCACCTTCAGCTTGTTCATCAACTCATTCAGAACCCGCGACGCTCAGCGCAACTCGGGCTTCTGGAACGCGTTCACTGAGGGTGGGTTCACGCTCGACAACTACACGGAGGTGCTGGGATCCGGCGCCACGGGAGGGCTCGGCCAGGCGCTGGTCAACTCGTTTGCCATTGCGATCCCCGCCACGATCATCCCGATTGCGATCGCAGCGTTTGCGGCGTACGCATTCGCCTGGATCGACTTCAAGGGCCGTGAGTGGTTGTTCATCGTCACCGTCTCGTTGCTTGCGATTCCGCTCCAGATGTCGCTGATCCCGTTGCTCCAGCTCTACTCGAATGGCGCGGCGTTGACGATTCCGTTCCTCGACAGGACGCTCACTTTGTTCCCGGATATGGGGTTGGCGGGTGAGATCCCTGCGGTCTGGCTCACCCACACCGGGTTCGCGCTCCCGTTCGCCATCTTCCTGCTGCACAACTACATCTCGGGACTGCCAAGTGATCTGTTCGAGTCTGCCCGCATCGACGGTGCCGACCACTTCACGATCTTCTGGCGGCTCGTGGTTCCGTTGTCGGTGCCCGTGCTGGCTGCGTTCGCCATCTTCCAGTTCCTGTGGACCTGGAACGACTATCTGATCGCACTCACGATGATCGGCGGCAACCGTGACGCGCTACCTGCGACTGTGGCGATCGCGTCACTCGCTGGTGAGTTCGGATTACGAGAACACGTGCTCGCGGCGGGGGCGTTCGTCCAGACCGTGTTCCCACTGGCTGTGTTCTTCGCGCTCCAGCGGTACTTCGTACGAGGCATCCTGGCCGGCAGCGTCAAGGGCTGATCGCCGGCGTTTCTGGCGCCTGGAGAACGGTGCGGTATCCTCCCCGGCCATCGCCGGGGTAGCTCAGTCGGTAGAGCGACGCACTCGTAATGCGTAGGTCACGGGTTCGATTCCCGTCTCCGGCTCGATTCAGGCTGCCAGCATCAGGCTGCCAGCTACCGGCAGGAGTGAGAGCAGGCAGCCGTGGCGGATCAGGCAGACTTCGAGCGCGATGCGATGGAGTTCGCTCCGCAGCTCTATGCCGCCGCCCTGCGCATGACCCGAAATCCGGCCGACGCAGAGGACGTCGTCCAGGAGACGTTCCTCAAGGCCTACCGGTCCTATCACACGTTCCAGGCCGGCACGAACCTCAAGGCATGGCTGTATCGCATCCTCACCAACACCTACATCAACCGGTACCGGAAGAGCCAACGCCGTCCATCGGAAGTCGAGCTGGGGGAGCTGCAAGACCTCTACCTGTTCAAGCGACTCGGAGACTCCACCGGCGGCGCCTCGCCGTCGGCCGAGATCCAGGCGCTGGACGGGATTGTCGACACCGACATCAAAGGCGCTCTCGAGGGCCTGCCCGACAACTTCCGGATGCCGGTTCTGCTCGCCGACGTAGATGGCTTCTCGTACAAGGAAATCGCCGAGATTCTCGATATTCCGATCGGAACCGTCATGTCGCGACTTCATCGGGGAAGAAAAGCGCTCCAAAAGAAGTTGTGGAACGTTGCAAGCGAACGCGGGATCTTATGACCGGCTGCAGAAACGCAATCGAGCAGATCTACCCCTACCTCGACAGCGAGATGGGACGGTGGAAGGCGACCCGGGTGAAATGGCACCTCCGTCGGTGCCAGGGATGCGACGGCGCCTACGAGTTCGAAGCTCATCTCAAGTCGGTGATTCGTGACAAGGGCGGCGGCGACGAAGTCCCGCCGGAACTTCTCGACCGCCTTCGTGCGTTGATACATGAAGAGGGTACCGAGGGACCTTGAGCGTCCCTCATGCGAAGAGAGTGATTACGCATGTCTGACAACGTGATGAAGGGAAAGCGGGTATTCGGAACCTCCCGGGCCCCCAAGGCCACGACGGAGGCTCGCAAGTGTGCTCGTGAGAGTTGCGAAACCCGGCTCTCGCGATACAACAAGCGTGAGTATTGCTACAGCCACGCACCCGTGAAATACCCGCGTCTGCGAGGCAGAGTCGTTCCTGAGAGTTGAGGCCAGCCGGAATCTCCGGGTTCTTGGCTAGGCTCTCGGCCGGTGAAACGGCTGCTCGCATCTTTGATACTCGGCGTTGCCCTGGTCGCCGCATTTCCAGCGGTGGCTGGCGCAACCAACATCGCGCTTCAATCCGAACCCGCCGTCGAGGTGGAGATCGTCGAAGAGGCCGAAGAGGAGCAACCGTGGACCGCTCGTTTCCTCGCTCCGCTCTTCGTGGTGATCGCGATTCTGTCGATCGTGGCATCCATCGTCATCTATCTGGGGCGCGTCAAGCGCCGCTACACCGTCGCAGAGTGAAAGCGACCAGGGCGTGAGCAGCGTCCGGTGGTCGCTCGCCACTTCGGTTGCCAGTCGTTTCGCCGGCTCCTATCCGTTGGCGGGGACCTATCACGAGACCCGGTTTGCTCGCCAGGCGCCCGACCTGGTGGCCCGGGCCGGTGAGATGGTCGAGGCCGAGACGGGGCTACGAGCGCCGGGTCAGCCGGAGGTCGCCGTCGTCAGCCGCTCCGAGTGGGTCGAAGCCAATCTTGCCTCCATGGCCGTTCTCACCGAGCCGCTCGAAGAGCGCCTCGAGTCACAGTCGGGCTTCGGCCCCAAGATCGCCGGCAGCGTGATGGGTGCCGAAATCGGCGCCGTGATGGGATTCCTGGCGAAGCGGGTGCTTGGTCAATACGAGCTGGTGTTGCCATCCGAGGACCGCGAGTTCGGTGACACAGTGATGTTCGTAGGCGCCAACGTGCTGTGGATGGAACGGCAGTTCGAATTCCGTCCTGACGAATTCAGGTTCTGGGTGGCTCTTCACGAGTGCACCCACCGCCTCCAGTTCGTTGGGGTTCCCTGGCTCCGCGGGTACTTCATGTCGCTGGTCAAGGAACTGGTCGGCTCGACCAAGCCGGAGCCGGGGCGGGTGAGACGCATTACTGCCGAGGCCCGGGCCGCCGCGTCCGAGGGACGACCCATCGTCGACGAGCGCGGGCTGTTCGGACTCTTCGCCACTCCCGACCAGGTCGTAGCCGTCGACCGGGTGCAGGCCCTGATGTCGTTGCTCGAGGGACACGGTCACGTCGTCATGGACCGCATCGGCGCCCGTGAGCTGGTCGGTCAGGCCCGTATGTCACACATGCTCAAGGCGCGACGCCAGGACCCCCGAACCGCTGGTCTCTTTCGTCTGATCGGGCTGGAGATGAAGATGCGTCAATACGACCTGGGGGCGAAGTTCATCGACGGGGTTGAGAGGATCGGTGGGTGGGACGCCGTCTCTCACGCCTGGGAGTCGCCGGAGCACCTTCCGACGCTGTCCGAAATCGAGGATCCCGTCGCATGGCTGTCACGGGTCGGCTGAAGCGCCTTCTCGACGATGCGGTCGCCGGTGTGCCCGCCGGTCCACTGGTCGTTGCCCTCAGCGGTGGAGCCGATTCGGCGGTCGCCGCCCGGGTCGCAGCTGACAGAGGCGGCGAAGTGCGAGCGGTTCACGTTCACCACGGTCTCCCCGACTCAGACCAGATGGAACTGGCGGCCAAGGCTGTCGCCGCCAGCTTCGACATCGAGTTCGAGTCGATTCATGTCGAGGTGCCGGCAGGGCCGTCCCCCGAGGCCCAGGCGCGGTCGGTGAGACGGGCTGCGCTCGAGTCGACGGCCGGTCCCCAGGACTGGATCGTCACCGGTCATCAGCGCGATGACGTCGCCGAGACCGTGCTTGATCGGCTTGGGCGCGGATCCGGGTCGACGGGTCTTGCAGCTCTCCGGCCTGTCGATGGTCGCTGGGTGAGGCCTCTACTCGCCATGTCTCGAGATGATGTGCGGATGATCGCTGAGGCGCTGGGATTGCCCTACGACGACGACCCATCCAACGCTGACCTGGGTCACCGACGCAACCGCATCAGGTCCATTGCGGGACCGGTGCTGGAGGACGTGCTTGGCTCCGAAGCGTTCGCCGGCCTGGCGCGCAGCGCCCGGTTGCTGGGGGCCGATGACGCCGCCCTCGAGGCTGCTGCCGCGTCGATCGAGGCTCGTTCGTCTCTTGGCGAGTGGTATCTGTCCGCGGCCGAGGTGACGGTGGCCGACCCAGCGGTTGCCGCGCGCGCCATCCGCCGGATCCTGCGAGTGGTCCACGGCGGGCTCCCCGGGGACGCCGGCGAGGTGGATGCCGTTCGCTCGGCCGCGTCTGGGAACGCCGACCGTCTCGATCTTTCTGGCGCCTGGTCTGTGGTTCGTGAGGGGCCCTGGGTCGTCATCACCACCACTCCCGTGCTTGCCGTCCCGGAACCGGTTCGGCTCGAGACCCCGGGAGTCACCCGGTTCGGGCCGTATCGGATCGATGCCCGGCGAGATACTGCTCGCCCGATCGGGCGATCCGGCATCGTCTTGCCGGCGGAACTCGTGGAGTCGGGGATCGAGGTGAGAGCGGCTGTCGATGGTGAGCGAATCGACATCGGAAACGGCTCCAAGAAGGTGTCCGACGCCATGGGGGAGTGTGGGCTTCCCG
>JABDMN010000055.1 GCA_013001485.1 Acidimicrobiia bacterium | reverse complement strand
CACGGCCCCGGTCTCGTCACGATCGTCGAGGGACTCCCATCCGGCCTCGAACTGTCAACCGATGGTCTCGGCGACGAGTTGGCGCGTCGCCGGCTCGGTTTTGGCCGCGGTCGTCGGATGCGCCTCGAGCGTGACGAGCTCGAGATCCTCGGCGGTGTCCGGTTCGGCAGGTCTCTAGGCAGCCCACTTGCCGTGCTGATCCGCAATACGGAGTGGCCCAAATGGTCCGAGGAGATGTCTGCAAGTGCAGGAGAGTCGAGACGTCCGCTGACCACCCCGCGCCCTGGCCACGCCGACCTCGCCGGTATGCAGAAGTACGACACGCACGATGCCCGAGACATCCTCGAGCGGGCGTCTGCGCGAGAGACTGCGGCCCGGACTGTGGCCGGGTATGCCGCCAAGGTGCTTCTGGATGCGCTCGGCGTTGGAGTACTCAGCCACGTGGTCGCTGTTGGCGACGTGGTGGCAAACCACGACGCGTTGCCGACAGTGTCGGACCTCGACGCCATTGACGATTCACCGGTAAGGGCGTTTGGAGCGGAGGACGAATCAGCCATGGTGGCCGCAATCGAGGCGGCGCAGAAGGACCGCGACACTCTCGGTGGCGTCGTCGAGGTTCTGGCGTATGGCCTTCCGCCCGGGGTGGGAAGCCACGTTCATTGGGATCGGAAGCTCGATGGTCTGCTGGCTCAGGCACTCATGTCGATTCAGGCGATCAAGGGCGTCGAGGTCGGTGACGGTTTCGACGTTGCCCGGCGCAGGGGTTCGGAAGCACACGATGAGATCTACCGCAGCGATGACGCCTTCGATCGAGCCACCAACCGAGCCGGTGGCACCGAGGGAGGGATGACGAACGGATCCGTTCTTCGGGTGAGGGCAGCCATGAAACCCATCTCCACAGTCATGAAGCCCCTCGACACAGTGAACGTCGAGACGAAGGAACCCGAGAAGGCGTTCAAGGAACGCAGCGATGTCTGCGCGGTTCCCGCGGCCGGTGTGGTGGCCGAACAGATGGTGGCGATCGTGTTGGCTCGCGAGTTGCAGCGGCTGCTCGGTGGCGACACCGTCACAGACATGGTGGACCGGCTCGACGCATACCGGCGCCGGCTCCGCGAGTTCTGATGAGGCGCAATTTGTGGTTGGTCGGCATGATGGGTGCCGGCAAGTCCGCCGTCGGGAACCGTGTGGCAAAGGCCCTCGACCTGACCTTCGTGGATGTCGACTCCGAGGTCGCAGCGCGCACCGGATGCTCGATCGCGACTCTGTGGGGAGACGTCGGCGAGGAGGCGTTTCGCGACATGGAGGCGTCAGCGGTCAGCCGAATCGCGACAGGTGACGGTCAAGTGGTCGCCACGGGCGGTGGTGTGGTGCTCAGGGATGAGAACGTGGCTGCAATGCAGGGATCCGGCCTCACGGTGTGGTTGCGAGCCGACACGAAGACCCTGGCTCGCCGCATCGAACCCGATGGCTCTCGACCCTTGCTGAGCGAAGCCGATCCGCGGGCGAGGCTCGACGAAATCCTCGACGAACGCCGACACCGCTACACCGCCGCAGCGTCGGCAGTCATCGACACCGACGAATTGACGGTCGATGAGGTGGCATCGAAGCTGGAGGCGATGTGGAACGATTCGTAATCAACGACCGCTCGACAATCGTCGTGGGGCGCGATGTCCTCGACGGTGGCCTGCTGCCGGAGTCGGAGCGGACGAAGGTCCTGTTCGTCGCCCAGCCAAGCGTGGCCGACCGTGCCCGCAGGATCGCGGAGACTCTGGATGTCGAATCCGCCGTTGAGGTCGTGCCCGACGGAGACGCAGCCAAGACTCTCGAGGTCGCCAAGTCGCTCTATGAAGCCGCGAACAAGCTCGGGCTGACCCGCCACGACACGATCGTCGGAGTTGGCGGTGGAGCGGTAACCGATCTCGCCGGGTTCGTCGCAGCCACGTACTTGCGTGGCGTCGAGGCCGTTCTCGTCCCGACCACCACTCTTGGGGCTGTTGATGCCGCCATCGGGGGGAAGACGGCCGTGAACGTAGGGGGCAAGAACCTTGTTGGTGCGTTCCACCTTCCCAGCCGGGTGATCGTGGATCTCGACGTCCTCGACGCGTTGCCGGCTCACACGAGGCGGGAGGGGTTGGCCGAGGCTCTCAAGGCAGGCCTCATCGCCGACGAGCGGCTTCTCGCCACGCTCGAAGCGGACGGGATCGACGCCTCACTCGACTACGTGATCCCTGCGGCCATCGCGGTGAAGGTGGACGTGGTAGCCGACGACCTCACCGAACACGGGCGTCGAGCGATTCTCAACTACGGCCACACGCTGGGCCATGCCATCGAGGTGGCAGGAGGCGTTTCCCACGGTGACGCCGTGGCCATTGGAATGGTCGCTGCCGGCCGTGTGTCGGCCGTCGTGCACGGGTTCGATGCCGAGGAGCGACAGAAAGGCGTCATTGCCAAGCTCGGCCTTCCCGTCAGTGCTCCGCGGTGCGACCCAGCCGAGATCAGGCGTCTGGTGTACCTCGACAAGAAGCGGGACGCTTCTGGCGTCCGCATGGTGCTGTTGAAGGCCGTTGCCGATCCGGTGGTGGAGTCCGTCGCCGATGGGGCGCTCCACCAGGGTCTTGCTGCAGTTGGTGTCGAGTACCCTCTCGCCTGATCATGAACCACGACAAACGTCTCCAGAGTCTTCGTTCGCGCCTCGAGTTCCCACTCCTGGTCACCGACCTCGCCAACATCAGGTATCTGAGTGGTTTCACAGGATCCAGTGCCTACCTCCTGGTCACACCCGACGGCGGCACCTTTTTCACCGATGGTCGTTATGGAGAGGTCGCCGGCGTCGTCGTGGCCGGCCTGGAAGGCGTCGACCTTCACATTCATACGGGGCCTGTCGTAGATGACATTGCGGCCCGGTCTGACAATGGACCACTTGGCCTGGAAGGGCACCACGTCACCTGGGACTTCGTGCGCCGGCTCGAGAAGGTGTCTCCCGGAGAAATTGCCCCGACCGACGGTCTCGTATCCGACCTCCGTCGGTACAAAGATGCGGACGAAGTCGAAGCGCTGCGGACCGCAGCTGCTGCCGGCGATGCGGCGTTCGCGCGGGTGACGGAACTGGTTGAGCGAGCGGCCACAGAGGGCGACCTGGGTAGGGCGCTCATCGAGGTCATGGAAGGCGAGGGAGCCGAGCGCGCCGGTTGGGAGCCGATCGTCGCAGCGGGGGCCAACGCATCGCTGCCACATCACCGTGCCGGGTCCGCCTCCATCACCGACGGCCTGATCCTCTTCGACTACGGCTGCATCGTCGATGGCTACCACTCCGACATGTCACGCACGATCTGGGTAGGCGACGAGGCGTCTGCAGATGTGGCCGCCATGCATTCCGCTGTACTCGAGTCGCAGGAGGCGGGCATCGCCGCCGTGCGGCCGGGCGCGACTGGTCGGGAAGTCGACGAGGCGTGTCGAGCCGTCCTGCGCAGCCATGGGATGGAGGAGCACTTCGTGCACTCGACGGGACACGGAGTCGGTCTCGACATCCATGAGATGCCTCGCCTGTCACGGGTGTCCGACGACGTGCTCGCACCGGGTGACGTGGTCACGGTGGAACCGGGCGTCTACTTTCCCGGCGTTGGCGGGGTGCGGATCGAGGACATGATCCTGGTGACCGACTCCGGCGGTGAAGCCCTGACCCAATCGCCGAAAGGGATGTTGCAGTGATCTCGACAAATGACGTGAAGCCCGGCATGGCGCTCGACCTCCCGGAGGGTCTCTGCAGGGTCGTCGACTACCAGCATGTGAAACCGGGCAAAGGCAAGGCGTTTGTCCGAATGAAGCTGAAGAACCTGAAGACTGGCGCGGTCGTCGACAAGACGTTCCGCGCCGGCGAGAACCTACCGAAGGCGACCATCGACCGGTCGGACTTCCAGTATCTCTATCGAGACGACGCCGGGATCCACATCATGAACATGGAGACCTACGAACAGACGTCCATTCCTCTCGAAGTCGTCACCGAGGAGCTCCCGTACCTCGTCGAAGGCGCGACCATCCAGGTCAGCCGGCACGATGGCCGGCCGATCGGGATCGATCTTCCGACATCCGTCGAGCTCGAGGTCACCTATGCCGAACCAGGGGTGAAAGGCGACCGCGTTTCAGGTGCCACCAAGCCCGTGACGCTTCAGACCGCGCTCGTGATCCAGGCGCCACTGTTCGTGGAGGCCGGTGACGTTGTGAAGGTGGACACGAGAACCGGCGACTACATCACGCGGGTGTCGTGAGCGCAGGCGAGGCTCGCGACGCGGCCCTTGCCATCCTGTATGCCGCCGACGGTCGGCATGAGGCACCCGAATCCGAGATCGAGCGAGCCCGCGTACGCCTCATCGTCACCGGGGTGATGGAGGAGGCTGAGAACCTCGACGAGATGATCGAGTCGACCTCCCGGGCATGGCGGGTCAACCGCATGCCCGCCGTGGACCGCAATGTCCTGCGGATCGCCGTGTGGGAGCTCAAGAACACAGACACCCCAACCGGC
>JABDMN010000044.1 GCA_013001485.1 Acidimicrobiia bacterium | reverse complement strand
TCGTTTGCCTTGTCGCCGATGCGGCGGCCGTCGCCGGGATGACGTTCCAGCCACTCAGGAAGCAGCGAGTTCATGGCCTTCTCCACAAAGGACCGGATCTCGGTGTTTCCCAACTTGGTCTTGGTCTGGCCTTCGAATTGCGGCTGGCGCACCTTGGCGGACACGATGGCGGTGAGGCCCTCGCGAACGTCCTCCCCCACCAGGTTGTTGTCCTTCTCCTTCAGGACATTGCGACCCCTCGCAAAGTCGTTGAGCGCCCTGGTGAGTGCCTTCCGGAAACCCTCCTCGTGTGTCCCGCCTTCATGCGTGTTGATGTTGTTGGCGAAGCTCAGAACGGTCTCGGTGTACCCACCGGTCCATTGCATGGCAACCTCAACCTCGGCGGTGTCCGACTTGTCCTCGAAGTAGGCGACCTGCTTGTGGATCGGCTCGCGAGAGTTGTTGAGGTGCTTCACAAAATCGATGATGCCGCCCTTGTACTGGAAGGACTCCTCAACGAGCTCATCGCCGCGCTCGTCGGTCAGGGTGATCTCGATCCCCTTGTTGAGGAATGCCATCTCCCGCAACCGGCTCGAGACCGTGGCGCGGTCGTATGTCGTGGTCTCCTCGAAGATCTCCGGGTCGGCCCAGAACGTCACCGTGGTACCGGTCCGCTTGGCCGGCTTCCCCTTCTTGGGATCCTTTGACTCGGGCTTGCCGTAGGCGAACTTCTGCAGCCAACGATGGCCGTCGCGTACGACCTCGGCATCGAGGCGGGTCGACAACGCATTGACCACCGAGACACCCACACCGTGCAGACCACCCGAGACCGTGTAGGCGCCTTCCTCGAACTTGCCACCCGCATGGAGAGTCGTCATCACCGTGGTGAGGGCAGACTGCTTCGTCTTTGCGTGGCGGTCGACCGGAATGCCACGACCGTTGTCCTTGACCTGGACTCCGCCGTCTGCGAGCAGCGTGACGTCGATGCGGGTGCAGAATCCGGCCATTGCCTCATCGACAGCGTTATCGACGACTTCCCAGATGAGGTGGTGCAGACCCCGAGGACCAGTCGAGCCGATGTACATGGCGGGCCGCTTCCGGACCGCCTCGAGGCCTTCGAGGACCGTTATGTTCTTGGCGTCATAGGACGCGTTGGACGATTTCGTGGTGCTCACGGGGCTCCTTCAGTGCCGGCCGCAGGAGGCTGCGGCGGGCAATTGACACGCGTGTAAGTATAGCTTCAGATCGCCTCTAATCGAAGTCGAGTGGGCGTAGTGTCGACCACTAACGGCATTGCTTCGGGCCGTCTCAGCGCCGCTCACGGCCGCTGGTAACCACTTTGAGTGTCACCTTCGTCACTATTCCGGGTCCCGTGACTGTTTCGAGCAGTTCAAGAACGCGCTGTATGTCGTACTTCACCAACGATGCTGTTGACCCGGAGTCCACACCCACCACCAGTTCCCCCTCCTGGAGGCTCAGCGGCCAGGTTCTGCCCGCCCAGGGAACTCCGGTGATGTCGTCCCAGCGGGAGGTCAGCTCGTCGAGATGTCGAGCAGACGCCACGCCGATGCGGCTCAGAACCAGGTCCATGACCTCGTCGAGTCGCTGCAACTCATACACCCGCATTCACCTCCGACACAACGCCATCGACAACATCAAACGCGGTTCCTTTCATCGGAACATCATCTTGGCGGGCGGTAGTGACGAGAACCTGACCGGCCGGCAGCAGATCGACCACGCCCTCCACTCGCACACTGTCGAGTTCGGAGAACACATCGTCGAGGAGAAGCACAGGAGGGGTACCCATACCGTCACGGATAAGCTCGTAAGCACCCACCCTCATTGCGAGCGCCATCGATCGCTGCTCCCCCTGGGAAGCCTGGGTCCGTGTCGAACGATCTCCCAGTAGGAACGTGATGTCGTCACGCTGGGGCCCGACTGTTGTCGACCTTCGCTCCTTGTCGATCCGCCGCCGCTCGCCCAGCTTCTCCAGGATCGCCGCGGCCAGGGTCTCGGGTGAGCGGTCGACGGCCTCGAGCGACGAGATCGGCTCGGCCCAGTTGGGCTCATACCGCCAGCTGACACGATCGTTGCCGCCGACACGGGCGTAGGTGTCCGTCAACACCGGCCCCAGCCGGTCCACGAGACCGAGACGTGCCGCTGCCACCCGACCGCCGGTGTTGGCAACTTCGGTATCCCAGGCGTCGAGGTCGGCGTCCGAAGCATCGGGCCCCTCGTTGCGAAGCAGGGCATTGCGCTGGCGAAGGGCACGCTCGAAGTCGGACTGATCCTGCCTCGTGACGGGTGACAGTTGGGCGGCAAGGTCGTCCAGGTACTCACGCCGATACGCCGGACCCCTCTTGACCATGTCGATGTCATCGGGCAGGAACGCAACGACCGGCACTTCACCAGCGACGTCTGAGAACCGCTTGGGCCGTTTGGCGTTGGCAAGCACCCGACGCCTCCCTTCCCGGGGAAGCTCCACCTCCACGGTGTACTCACCCGATGCGGTGGTGAAACCACCACGAAGAACAGCGGCGTCTGCGCCTGTTCTGATCAGGGCATCGTCGGGGACACGCCGAAACGACTTCAACCCGGACAGGTAGGCGATGGCCTCGAGAACCGACGTCTTGCCGGCGCCATTGCGGCCGACCAGCACGTTGAGACCCGGGCCCGGTCGTAGCTCCAGCTGTGGGTAACTGCGGAAGTCCCTCAGGGACAACCAGGCGAGATGCACGTCAGAGACGGACCGGCATCAGCAGATAACGGAACGCATCGCCCGCCGCGCTCCTCAAGAGTCCGGGCTTGAGCGGGTCGATCGTCTCCAACACCACGTCGTCGCCCTTGGCAACCGAGAGCCCGTCTGTGAGGTACTTGGTGTTGAACGCCACCGTCATCTCCTCGCCGTTGTACTCCCCCGGCACGTGCTCAGTCTCCTCGCCCACCTCCTGGCGAATCACGCTGAGCTCCACCCCGCCGGAGGTGAGCCCGAGGCGGACCGGGATGTGGTCCTCAGCGACGAGGGACGCCCTGCCGACGGCCTCCAGCAAGGCGGCCTTCTCGAGCTTGAGGTGATAGGGGTAGCCCTCCGGAAGCAGCTGTCGGTAGTTGGGGAATGCGGCCTCGATGAGCCGCACCGTGACCGATCCCAGGTCGGACCGGAACCGCGCCTCGCGACTGCCAAACGCCATGTTCCACTTGCCGTCTCCGATGGTGCGGGACAGCTCACGCAAAGCTCGATACGGCACCAGGCTCGTCTCGCTCGGCGCTACGCCGTTGAGGTCTCTGACCGCCAGTCGGTACGAGTCGGTGGCGACGACGCGGAGATGGTCATCCTCACCTTCGAACAGCACTCCGGTGAGGGTCGGACGGGCCTCGTCGGTGGAAGCGGCAACGCCCACCTGGGAGATCGCCTCCAACAACTCACCACCGTCGACGTCTGTGCCTTCACCGAGATCCGGCTCCACGAGGTCAGGGAAGTCGTCGACCTTGAGCTCACGCAGCTTGAACCTGGGCCCCGAACCCGTGATCTCGACCTCACCATCGGAGGCGTCCACGGTCACGGCTCCAGGCGGAAGCTTGCGCACCGCTTCGGATGCCAGGCGAGCTGGGATCACGGTGCGGCCCTCTGCCAGGACCTCAACATCGGCGGAGGTGCGGACCGTCACCTCGGTGTCGGTACCGGTGACTCGGAGGGTTCCTCCCTCGACCTCACAGAGCAAGCCCTGGAGGATCGGAAGCGGCGACCGCGTCCCGACACCCCTGCCGGCTCGGGTCAGGACGTCAGCGAGATCATCTCGTTCGGCTCGTATACGCACAGTCGGTTTCTACTCCTTCGGAAGAATATATCTATTGATAGTAGAGGTAGTAGTAGGCGTTGTGGATTGTGGACGGATGGACAAAACGCCTGGTGAGAGGGTGTTTTTTCGTCCACACCCCTGTGGGGAAACGAGTCGGATAAGTCGGGGGTTTCCCTCAGGGCCCCTGAAACGGGCATGGGCAGGTGTGGACAGGTTCACGTTGTCCTCAGCTTCTGGGACAACTCTGTCACCACGTTGTAGACATCTCTGTCTGACTGCATGAGCCCTTTGATCTTGTCGATGGCGTGGATGACCGTCGTGTGGTCTCGTCCCCCGAACACCGCACCGATCTTGGGGAGCGAGAGGTCAGTCAGTTCTCGACACAGGTACATGGCGATCTGGCGATGACGGGCTAGGGGCTGTCTACGCGATGGGCCGAGAAGGTCCACTCGGGGCACTCCAACCATCATGGCCGTCGCATCGAGGATGTCGTCGGATGTCAAGGGCCGTGATTGTGCTGTCGGCACGATGTCAGACAAGACGTCCTGGGCGATCTCGACGGTGACCTGCTGGTTGGTGAGACCGGCGTATGCCGTCACCCGGGTCAGAGCGCCCTCGAGCTCACGGATGTTGTCGAGCACGTGAACCGCGATGAACTCGAGCACCTCACGAGGCACGGCCATCGGGGCAAACTCGGCGTTCCGGCGCAAGATGGCGAGACGGGTCTCCACATCGGGCGGCTGAATATCGGTGAGAAGGCCCCATTCGAACCGGCTGCGGAGCCGGTCCTCGAGACTCGACAGGTTCTTGGGATGGCGATCAGAGCTGATCACGAGCTGCTTGGACGCCTCATAGAGGGTGTTGAACGTGTGGAAGAACTCCTCCAGGATCTGTTCCTTGCCCTCGAAGAACTGGACGTCGTCGAGCAGGAGGACGTCGTTATTCCGGTACCGGGCTTTGAACTCCTCCATCCGCTTCCGACGGATCCCGTTGATGAACTCGTTGAAAAAGCGCTCTGAAGACACGTACCGGACCGAGATACCGGGTTGGAGCTCTTGAGCGATGTGTCCGACGGCGTGCAGGAGGTGCGTCTTGCCGAGCCCGGCTCCCCCGTAGATGAACAAGGGGTTGTAGTAGCGACCGGGCTGCTCGGCGACCGCCATGGCAGCGGCGTGGGCAAAGCGATTCGACTGACCGACGACGAAGTTCTCGAAGGTGTACTTCGGAACGAGGCGAGAGCTGCGGGCGCGCTCAGCCATCGGGTCGTTCGGAAAGAGTTGCTGCGGTCCAGGGCCATCCTGTGCATGTGGAGGGACGGGGTCCGGCTCCTCAGCGATGGGTTCGGGCTCTGCCGGCGTGTTGAGGACTACAGAGACGTCGTCGCCGAAGATGTCCACAGCCACTTCCTGAATGGCTGTGAAGTACCGGTCTTGTACCCACCGCCCGTGAAAGGAGGTGGGGGCTTCGAAATGAATCGTCCTGTCATCCACCCGATACGTCAATGGCTGTATCCACGTTTGCCACTTGGTCGGCTCCATGAGGTTCTGGAGCTTGGTGTTGAACTCTTCCCACTGGCCCTGGGAGGGTTGCGGTTCCACTCGGCGTCCTCCGATACGTCGTTCTCGCTATCCACACACCTGTCCACATGTGTGGAGAATGGTGCGCCCTGCCCCGAGGGGATAGGAGAAGCTGTCTTTCTTTGCTCACTGGGGAAGCGTGCACGGTCCCGGCGATTGCGGACTATATGCACAGAATGCGCCCGGCTTCAAGACTGCCAAAACGCGCGCTATCCGTCGCCCAGACCAAGTCGAAGACCGGCCGATTTCCCTTATGGGGATTGAAGAATTCGGAGGTTCGACTCGAGTGCGGCAGGTGCCTGCGATGCCCGGAATCGGCATTTAGGCCCTTGTGTGATTTTTCGCGGGGCCTTGGTTTGTTTCGCGAGATGGGGTTTCAGGCGGTGCGCTTTGCAAAGCAAGGCCGTGCTCCGTAACCTGTGGAGCCGAAACCGCACACCTCGTCACGGATTCACCTCTTCATGAAACGCACCTATCAGCCGAACACTCGGCGCCGCAAACGCAAGCACGGGTTCCGTTCCCGGATGCGAACGCGCGCCGGCCGGGCCGTCGTCAAGCGGCGCCGGGAGAAGGGTCGCCGTCGCCTCTCAGCCTGAGCGGCACGGTTCCCTGCGTTCGCGTCGTGCGTTCGCCATGATCCTTGGATCCGGGGCGCGGCAACGTGTGGGAGGCATCACACTTGCCGTCGGCCACGTCGAGTCGGATCGACCACTCGTCGGGTTGGTGGCAGGTCGCCGAGTGGGCAACGCCGTTGCTCGCAATCGGGCGAAGCGGAGGCTCCGCTCGGTGCTGGCGGGCTTGTCCCTCCAGCCGGGGCTCGGGTACGTGGTGATAGCGTCGCCAGGCGTGGTCACCGCAGCGTACGACGAGCTGGTTGGATGGGTCACCCTGGCGGTGCGGAAGACAGAGGAGAGGCTGCGATGAACAGAGAGTTGCGACCCTACCACTTTGGGTGGTGGCTTCGCCTCGCTGTCCGCGCCTATCAACGGGCCATATCTCCACTATTGGGTCGAAACTGCCGTTATCACCCCACCTGTTCCTCTTACATGATCACTGCTATCGAGACCCACGGTTCTGCTCGTGGCTCCTGGATGGGTGTGAAGCGGATCGGGAGATGTCACCCGTGGCGAGAAGGCGGCCTCGATCCGGTCCCGCCGGGAGGTGATGCCGCATGAACCCCTGGAACATGCTTCTGGAGGGTATGGGCAACCTGCTCGCGTTCTTCTACAACATAATTCCAAATTATGGAATTGCCATCGTCCTACTCACTTTGCTCATCTCTGTGGCGTTGTTCCCATTGACCGTGAAGCAGACCCGTTCCATGCGGGCGATGCAGGAGATCCAGCCCGAGGTGAAGAAGCTCCAGAAGGAGTACAAGGGCAACCGGGAAGAGCTCAACAAGAAGATGATGGAGCTGTACCAGGAGCGTGGAGTGAATCCCGCCGCCGGATGTCTCCCCTTGCTGGTACAGATGCCGATTTGGTTTGCCCTGTTCTCCGTCTTGCGGGTGAACCGGGTGACTCGCACTGACTTTGGGACTGCAACGAACGACGCACTGGGAGTGATCGGTGCCGATCCGATTCTCCCCGACCAATGGGTGAGATCCAGTGCGATTCCTGAGGATTCGTCGCTGTTTGAGGCTCTGGTCCAGGGAGACACCGTTTTCCTCTCGATGGACATGCTCACCTCCCCGAGCGCAGCGGTGGCCGAAGGCCTGCTGACCGCACTCCCCTACATCATCATGGTCGTGATCGTGATCGTGGCGTCCTACTACCAGCAGTATCAGACGACGCGACGTCGAGGCGACCAGGAAAAGACGCCGCAGACACAGGGCATGCAGACCGCCATGCGGATCATGCCCCTGTTCTTCGGCTTCATCTCGTGGGGATTCCCGGCAGGTCTGGTGTTGTACTGGGCCGTCAGCAACCTGTTCCGGGTTGGGCAGCAGGCCTATCTGCTGCGGGATCACGATAACGAGAAGGCGGCAGCAGCCGCCGTGGTGGAAGCAGCGGTGGTCAGTCCGGAGTTCACGGGCAGATCACCCAATGCCAGCAAGAAGAAAAACCGCAGAAAGAAGTGACCAATGGAGTGGGTTGAAGTTCGTGGCCGATCGGTGGAGTCATGTGTCGAATCGGCACTGAACGAGCTCGGTGTTGGTCGAGATCGAGTTGAGGTCGAGGTCGTCCAAGAACCGACCTCCGGTTTCCTGGGTCTTGGTTCCAAGGACGCTGTCGTCAAGGTATCCGTCCGTCCGGCTGACAAGAAGCGCCGCCGACGGGGTCGCCGTGGGAGGGGCCAAGCCGGAGACGATCAGCCAGGAGAGCAGAAGTCACCCCAGAACAAGGGGAGAGATGGCCGACGTGACGATGGTCGCCGTAAAGACGGTCGCCGTGACGGTGGCCGTGGCGAAAGCGGCAAATCCGAGAGCCGCGGAGGCGGTCGAGGTGGAAACGGCCGCAAGTCAGGCGGAGATGGCCGCAAGTCAGGCGGAGATGGCCGGAAATCAGGCGGGGAAGGCCGGAAATCAGGCGGGAATGGCCGTCGAGATGGTGGTCAGCAGCGTCAGACCAGCACGAAGCGCGAGGGAGCGGAAATGACGGAGACACCCGATATCGCTGAGCAGGAGCAAGTCGCAAAGGAGTTCCTGAGCGGATTGCTCGAGGCAGTCGGCCTCGAAGGAGACATCGCGACGAGAGTCGAAGACGATGTCCTCTACATGGATGTGACTGGCGAGCAGACTCAGGCGCTGGTTGGCGCCAAGGGGTCTGTCATGCATTCCGTGCTTGAACTCACCCGAACCGTCGTGCAACGCAAGACTCACGGTGCTCCGAGGATGCGGATCGACATTGCCGGTTACGGCGAGCGTCGCAGGGCCGCATTGAAGATCTACGCCGGCAAACTTGCCGATGAGCTTCTCGAACACGGTGGAGAGGTGATGCTCGAGCCGATGAACGCCGCAGATCGCAAGGTCGTCCACGACGCTGCCGCCGATATCGACGGTATCCGCTCGTTTTCTGAGGGTGAGGACCCGAACCGTTCGGTCGTCCTCTCCCTCGAAGAAGGTGTCGCGCCACGTGGTTCCTCGTCATCCGACGAGGAGTAACGGTGGTCGTTCCACGTGGAACATGACCCCAACCAGGTAGTCGCAGCGGCGTCCTGGGCCGGGTGGTCGCTCGACGACACCCAAACCACCCTTCTCCAGACCTATGCCGACTGGCTGGTCGAGGAAGCGATTCCTGCTGGAGGTTTGGGCCCCAACGAGGCAGACCGGGTCTGGATCCGCCATGTGGCAGACTCACTCACCTTCGCTGCCGGTTTCGAGGGAACTCCCCCAGCCGATGTTCTCGATGTCGGCACCGGGGTTGGCCTTCCTGGTATCCCGCTTGCGATCCTGTGGCCCGACACCCGCATGATGCTGCTCGACCGCGGAGGGCGCCGGATTCGGCTTCTCGAGCGATTGGTCCGCATTCTCGAACTCCCCAACGTCTTGATTCTCCACCGCGACGTCGATGACGTAGCCGGCCGTTTCGACGGTTTGGTCTTCCGTGGTTCGATCCCGGCGCGCCGCACCCCTGACGTGACAAATCGCCTGCTCTCCCCCACAGGAACGGCCGTTGTCGGTCTTTCACGACGCGCCGAACCTCCTGAAGCTGCAGCCACGATCCTCACCGACGCCGAGGGCCTCGGCCTCGATGCCTCACTCTCGTCGATTCCGGACTATGTTCTTGCTGGTCCGGCCTGGCTCCTCGTGATGAGGCGCCCGTCTCCGTAGGAGGGAACGTTGGGAGTCATTGTCGCAATCGCCAATCAGAAGGGTGGCGTCGGCAAGAGCACCACTACGATCAATCTCGGCGCCGCGCTGGCGCTGCAGGGTGAGCGAGTCCTCCTCGTCGACCTCGATCCTCAGGGCAACACCACTTCTGGCCTTGGGGTCGACCGTACCGCCATCGAGTACTCGACCTACGAAGTGCTGGTCAATGACGTTGCCATCGAGGACGCCGTTGAGCCCACCTCGGTTCGCGATCTTCTCGTGTTGCCGGCCACCATCGAACTTGCTGGCGCCGAGATCGAGCTGGTGTCGGCATTCAGCCGGGAAAAGAAACTCGATGAGGCACTCAAGGCGGTCATCGAGGATTACGACGTCATCCTCATCGACTGCCCACCGTCGCTTGGCCTGTTGACCATCAACGGACTGGCCGCTGCCAACGAGGTGCTGATTCCGATCCAGTGTGAGTATTACGCATTGGAGGGGGTGAGCCAGTTGGTCCGCAATGTGCAACTCGTGCAGTCAAGTCTCAACGAGACCTTGAAGCTCGAGGGTGTGGTCCTCACCATGTTCGACGGCCGTACCACCTTGTCGGCCGACGTAGCCGCGCAGGTACGCGACCACTTCGGGGACGTCACATATCGAACGGTGGTTCCCCGGACGGTGCGATTGTCCGAGGCGCCCTCGTATGGGGAGCCCATTGAAGCGTTTGATCCCATGTCGCGGGGCGCCATTGCCTATCGCGAGTTGGGCCGAGAGTTCAGGAGGCGACATGGCCGCACGTAAGAGCGGGTTGGGTAGGGGACTCGACGCCCTGATTCCCGTTGATCGGTCGACGAGTGGGGTGGTCCCCACCGACGCCGTTGACCCCAATCCACAGCAACCCCGAAACCGTTTTGACGATGAGGCCCTCGAGGGTCTGGCAGCGTCGATCCGGGAGGTAGGCGTCCTCCAACCCATCGTGGTGCGGCCCGACGGCGACCGGTATGTGCTCGTCGCCGGCGAGCGGCGGCTACGGGCATCCAAGATGGCCGGTCTCTCTGAGATCCCAGCCGTCATCAGGGGTACCGGTGATGCGACCACAAGTCTGACCGAGGCATTAATCGAGAACGTGCAGCGAGAAGATCTCTCACCGCTCGAGGAGGCAGGCGCCTACAGTCAACTAATGGAAGATTTTGGGTTGACTCACGATGACATCGCCGGACGGGTAGGGAAGTCGCGATCCACAGTCACCAACGTGCTCCGACTACTGCAGCTGCCGGCGTCGGTGCAAGGTCTGATCGATCGAGGCGAGTTGAGCGCCGGTCACGGCAAGGCGTTGGCCGCCCTCGAGGACGAGGCCTATTGCTCCCACATCGCGGCGACGGCTGCCGAAGAGGGCTGGTCGGTACGTGCGGTGGAGGACGCGGCCCGGGCTCGCAGTGATGAGTCGGCTGAACCAAAGGCGACGCCTCGGTCCACCAAGGTACGACCTGCGGCAATCATCGAGCTCGAGGAGCGGTTGCGGGACCAGCTGGGGACCAAGGTTCGCATCGACTTCAACGGCGACAAGGGCAAGATGGTCATCGGGTTCTCCAGCCTGGACGATCTGGAGCGGATCTACCGCAAGTTCTACGGCTGAGCCGCCAACTCCTCGTCGAAAACCTCGACCAACGCCTCCACCGCGTTACTCCCAACATCCCCTGACAGGCTGGTTGCCACAACGATCGCTGGCATACGCGTCTCACGCAGGATGGGTATCGACCGGCCAAGAGGCTCGAGTCCCAGTTTCGATGCCACGCCGTCCGCAATGGTCCGGCCCGCTTCGCTGGAGGAGTGTTCCGAGGCGAAGTAGTACACGCCCGCCGCGTCCGTGAGCGGATGGGCGAACGACACCACCAGGTCCACGCCGAGTCTGTTCGCTCGCGATGCCCGGGTCCGGTCGCTGGGGGCTGTATCGACACTGCGTGACACGATCGGGTTGGCCGCTGCCTCACGCAGCGCCTGCGCGGCAGACATTGCCGCATCCCATGCCGGGCCGGATTCCCGATCGTCGCGGGCGAATGGATCGACAAACACCCGACGTCCCGTCAACGTCCCGGCGAGCGTGAGCAACCACTGTCGCTCCCTCACGGCCTCACGGCCTGGTTTGCGGGTGGCGCGTTCGATGAGCACGAACTCGGTGACAACACCGGGGCCAACAATTCCATCTTCTTCCATATTGCGGTTCCGTTGGAAGTCCATGAGGGCCTCCATCGTCTCGGGACCGAAGATCCCATCGACCTTCCCCGAATCGAATCCAAGAGAGTTGAGGCGTCGCTGGACCTCGGCCACATCGTCGCCACGCATCATGGGGATCCGGTAGTACAGAGCCCGGTCACCCAGCCGGTAACCGGCTGCGACCAGCGCGTTCCAGGTCTGCGGACCAACGATGCCGTCGGCCGACAGCCCACGGGCACGCTGGAACTCGGTCACCGCCGAAGTGGTGGCGTCCTTGAACTGCCCGGCGAGGTCGGGTCGGCAGCTGTGACCTAACGCGAAAAGCCGGTCCTGGATGTCCCGGACCGGCTCACCGCTGTCGCCTATGCGATAGAGCCTCATGAGGGCTCTATCGTCGCATATCTCTGGCTCAGCCGATGAATTCGGCGAGCTCCTGCTGTAGCTGGCTCTTGGACCTGGCGCCGACGAGGCGCTTCTTCTCGACACCGTCGGCAAACACGATCAGCGTCGGGATGCTCATGACCTCGTACTGCATCGCCGTCTGCGAGTTGTCATCGACGTTGAGCTTCGCCACTGTCAGCGAGCCGGCGTGCTCGGCGGCCATCTCCTCGAGGGCCGGTGCAATCATCTTGCAGGGGCCACACCATTCCGCCCAGAAGTCGACGAGCACGGGCGTGTCGCCCGCAATGACATCGCCAAACGTCTCGTCGGTGGTCGTGATCGTGTTGTCTCCCATTCAGGTCTCCTGTTGTGGTCGTTGTGCTGCTGGTACGCCCGTCAACCCCTAGCGGGGATGAGGCATTCCTGCCGTGTCAGCCCTCTTCGTGCGCTAGCCAGCGTTCTGCGTCGAGCGCTGCCTCACATCCCATGCCTGCAGCCGTGATTGCCTGACGGTACACCTTGTCTACGACATCTCCTGCGGCAAATACGCCGTCGACCGAGGTCGCGGTGTTGTTTGTCGTGATGATGTATCCCTCGTCGTCGAGCTCGAGCGCTCCCTGGAAGATCGCCGTGTTGGGGTCGTGTCCGATTGCCATAAACACACCGTCGGTGGCGTGCTCGGTTACCTCACCCGTCTGGGTGTCTTCGACCTTCACGCCCGTCACGGCAGTGTCTCCAAGGATCTCGGTGATAGTCGAGTTCCACATCACCTCGATCTTCGGGTTCTCGAGTGCGCGGCGCGCCATGATCTTCGAGGCACGGAACTCGTCCCGGCGGTGCACGATGGTGACTTTGGAGGCGAACTTGGTGAGGAACGTGGCTTCCTCCATTGCCGAGTCGCCACCGCCAACAACCATGAGCTCCTTGTCGCGGAAGAAGAACCCATCGCAGGTGGCGCACGCCGAGACTCCGTAGCCGCGCAGCTTCTCCTCGCCGGGCACGTTCAGCCACCGGGCTGAGGCTCCGGTCGAGATGACGATCGACTCGGCTTCGTGTAGGTCCTCGTCGACCCACACCTTGAAGGGGCGCTCGGAGAAATCGACACGAGTGACGTCGGAGCTGATGATGCGGGTGCCGAACCGCTCGGCCTGTTTGCGGAACTGACCCATCAACTCGGGTCCCATGATTCCGTCAGGAAAGCCGGGGTAGTTCTCGACGTCGGTCGTCAGCATCAGCTGTCCACCCGCCATCATTCCTTCGATCATCATCGGGGAGAGGTCGGCGCGGGCGGCGTATACCGCGGCCGTCAGGCCGGCTGGGCCTGATCCGATGATGAGCACCTTTTCTGACATCACTTACTCCTTGGGGTGATTTCGTTTGCTCCACACAAACGCACCGACCACCGCGAATATTGCACCGAGGATGGCGTACGCGATTGTCGGGCTTTGGACGACCTCGGCGAGGATCCGGAAGAGGCCTATCAAGAGGAAGACGACGCCCATCAGGGCCAGGACGGCCATGACCATCCCGAGGGCGGCCCAGCGGGCCCAACCGGCGACCCGGTCCACCGTCATCTCGCGAACCTTTTGGGCGGTGGACTCGAGGTAGTCGGCGACGGTCTTTGGGAAGTCTTCCATCGGGGCGAGGTTAGTCCCGGATGCTGCCCTGAAGTCCTGGATGGCTAGGGGAGAACCGCGACCACGGCGCAGGTCGTGGTGTCCTGGATGACGGTGACCTGACCGTCCGAGGTGACATACACCCACAGATACGCAGCAGACCCCTCGTAGGTGCCTTCGAACAGGGGGTAGGCATCTTCGACGGTGCCGACTTCGGCAAGCCCGGCTTCCTCACACGCCAGCTCGACTTCGAGGGGGATGGGTGTCGCCGGCGTGGCGTCGGAGCCGAGCTTTGAGTACGCCCGTGCCGGCTCCAGAGCAGTCAGATCGCGCAGGGCGTCGGGATCCACCGATTCGAAATCGAACCGGCGAAAGACGTCAGGCGTCGCGGCGGGGCTTTCGGTGTCCTCAGTCGAGCCGAGACTGTCGCCACCGCGGTTCGGTGCCGTCCCGACGTTGGCCTCGTCGGATTGCGCTGAGGCCGCAGAAGTCGAGGTGGCGATCGTCGTGCTTGTCGCTAGTGCTGCAGTCTCCCCGCCGCTGTCTGAACCATCTGTGCGGAGGCCATCGAAGATGCCGGCGACGGCGACGAAACCGATCATCACCATCGCGGCCGCGCCCACCCATGCCCAGGTGAACCGCGGCTTGGACCGGGGAGACGCGACGGCTGGCGAAGGTTCGGCGAGGTTCAGTTCCTGGCGGATTGCTGCTCGCAGCGAGTCACTCTCGTTGGGCTCGAGGGTGGCTGGACCGAGCGTCGAGAGCGCAGTAATCGCAGCCATCTGGGCGGTGAGGTCGGCCGAGCACTCGGGGCAGCCGTCGACCTCGGTGCGGCGCTCTGTGTCCACCGCTTCTCCAGCGGCGATCGCCATTACGAGGTCGAAGTCATGGTCATGCATTGGCATCACCCCTTGGATGTCGAGAGGTGGCGTCGAGGTTCCCGAGGAGCTCCGCCAGTCGGCGTCGACCACGGAACACGCGCGACTTCACCGTGCCCACAGGCACCCCGAGGACATCGCCTGCCATCTCGAGGGACAGTCCCTCGAGATCGACCAGCACTACTGCGGCTCGGAATTCGGGTGTCAGCTCGGAGAGCGCCTCTTCGATGGCGGGCCGCACGTCGACTGAGGCCAACTCGTCGTCGATGGTCCGGTCTGGGGGGTCGTGAGTCTCGGGTAGCCGATCGGCGGCACGCCGCTTGCGGCGCCGCAGCTGGTCGTAACAGGTGTTGACGGCGACGCGATAGAGCCATGTGGAGAAGGCCGCCTCGGCCCGATAACGATCAGCCTTACGGAAGACGGTGATGAACGTCTCCTGCACTGCGTCGAGCGCAGCCTCCCGGTCGCGCATGATCCGAAGGCAGATGCCGAAAACTCGATTCTCGTGAGCCTCCATGAGTTCATTGAACGCGTCGACGTCGCCGGCGAGATAGCGGGCGATGAGGTCGACGTCTTCTCGGGCCCTGTCTGTCACGGCAGGAAACGTACTTCCTGGATCGATCCTTGATGCGAACCATCGATGAGAGGAAGGCTCGTCAGCCAGAGACGCCAGGCTCCACCGCTCCGCTCGGGGACCGGGAACGAAGCCTCACCTGTTCGGATCGACCCCCAGGCGATGCGCTCCCATGCGGTGTCATCGGTCGGCTGCCATCCCAGCTCGAAGCGGATGCCGACTGATCCGACGACCTCTACGACGACAGGGACGGCGTCACCGAGCGCAAACGTCACCCCGATCCCGGGTTTGGTCTCGACCAGGGGCTGCGAGTACGCCTCGGACTGCCAAGCAGTCGCCTCGTTGCCGTCGGCGAGTAGAGGGAGGTCGGCATCGCGCTCGGTGCCGTCACCGAACGGGTCGAGGATTGCAGCCTGGAAGGCGAGCGGGGCCCGGTCGTCAATGGCGGGGTTCGGTTGCACGGTCGTGGTTGGGGAGACGACGCGGTCCACGGCGCTGGGAGCGAGAAACGGTGTGCTCGGGTCGCGCTGCAGGGCGAGGCCCGCCAGGGTGAGGATGAGAGCAGCGGCGACGAGAACCCCCCCGATGGTGACCCACGTCCACGACCACGCCGGGCGGCGGGCAATCGACGAGGGGGAGGGAGCCGACCGCAGCGCCGCGGCCATTTCTGTGGCGTCGATTACACCGAGCTTGGCGTCAGCGAGGGCGGTGTCGACCAATGGGTGGAGTCCGGCCGCGACATGCGAAGGTGGCACGTCCGGTCCCATCGTCACCGCCCGCTGCAGGGTGCTCGCGAGCGCAGCTGTGTCCACCGCGGGGTTTGCTGTGGCTGGTGGCAAACCGAAGCCACCGAGTTTCGCCGGGTGCGCCGCCGAGAACTGGATCGAGTCGGCTCGGACCGCACCGTGAACCCGTCCGGCGCGATGCAGCATGGCCAGCGCCTCAGCGAGGCCGGCTGCGTTGGGGAGGTACTCGTCGACCGGTATGGACTCGCCCGCGTGGATCCTGTCCTCGAGCGTGACGCCACCAGCCCACTCGCTCACCACGTAGGCGCCGGTCTCGTCACTGCCGAGTGCGTACACCTCTGCGAGATGAACGTGCTGAACAGATGCCGCTGCTCGGACTGACTCCAGGAACGCGGCTACCCGCTGCGTTGGTGCCTCGGGCCCGAGGAATCGCACAAGGACAGGCCTGTCGAGTGCGGTGTCGGTGGCGAGCCATTCCTCGAGGTCGTCGTGCCGGCCGAGCCGCACCTGCAGCTCGTACCGGTCGGGGAGTCGTGTCGGCATGCGAACTCCGAGGTTACCGGCGACCGGTTGGTCGCTCAGATGCGAAGCAGGGCGAGTGGTTCAGGAAGCTCCCGGTAGCCCTCTGCTTCGTAGAGAGCCAGAGCTCCGTCGTTGTCGTACTGAGTGTTGAGCAGGACGGCGTTGGCGCCGTGGGAGCGGGCGATACGTCCCGCAACTCGCACAAGAGATCGGCCCATGCCATTGCCCTGCCAGTCCGGGTGAACCGCCACTCGCTGCAGATAGGCGATGGCGCTCCCGAGTCCGACGATGGCAAAACCAGCAGCCTGACCGTCTGCGTCACGAATGATGAGGAGTCGGGCGTTCTTGGTGGCCTCTACCGCTTCGGTCAGCCCTCGATGGTCGAGTCGCCAGAAGCTGTCGAACGCGGCAGCATCGATCTCGGCAATGCGATCAAGACACTCCACCCCCGCTTCCACCACAAGGTGGCTGGGTGTCGGGATTGGCTTCATCAGGTCGAGACGCAACAGTGCAAGCTTGAGAAACACCTCGTACCCGGCTCGCCTCCACACCTTCTGTGCTCCCGTTGGCAGCGGTGGCGACAACACCCCGGTGGCTCCGAGGCCGGTCACGGTGTCCGTACAAGCGGACAAGAACGGTGAGCCGCCGCGCAGCAACCGCATGCTTGCCTCGGCATGGTCGCCATTCCATGGGCGCGCCTCGGCCCGTGCCCACCCCCTGCGCAGGGTGACGGAGTCGGGCCAGGAGCCTCGCGTGATGAGTCGGCCGCGGTTGGCCTCGACTGACATGGCGGCGAAGCGTAATGGTGTCGTGGCAGAGTCAATCCCGTGAGACTTGCTGTCGTCGCTCATGAGGTCTTCGCGGCCCACGACACCGGGACCGGACATCCGGAACGTCCGGCGCGTCTTGCTGCGGTCCACTCCGGACTCGAGCAATCGGTCGCCGATCTCGTGGCGCTCGAGGCCACCCCGATCGACGTCGAGACTCTGCGATTGGTCCACGCTCCCGAGTACATCGAGGCCATCAGGCGATTCTGCGCGTCCGGTGGGGGAGCGCTCGACCCGGACACCATCGTCACCGGCGCATCGTGGGAGGCCTCCCTGCGAGCTGCGGGTGCCGGCCTGGTTGGCATCGAGGCGGTTGCCGGGGGATCCGCCGACGCGGCCTTCTGCGTTGTTCGTCCACCCGGTCATCACGCGACCGCTTCGCGGGCGATGGGGTTCTGCGTGTTCAACAACATCGCCATTGCAGCCCGGTACCTGGCCGATGCCGGCCACAGCGTCGCCATCGTCGACATCGACGTTCACCATGGCAACGGCACCCAGAAACTGTTCGATGACGCCGGCGACGTGCTCTACCTCTCGATCCATGAGTTCCCGGCGTATCCGGGGACCGGGTGGCTCGACGAGACGGGGTCGGGCCTAGGAGCAGGGACGGTGATCAACGTGCCGTTGCCGGCCAACAGTGCCGGCGACGTCCACTTCTCGGCCGTCGAACGCGTGCTTGTACCGGTCCTCGCAGAGGCCAAACCCGACTGGGTGCTGGTCTCCGCCGGGTACGACGCCCACGAGTCAGACATCCTCGCCGACCTCCGCCTCCTCGAAGGCGACTACGGCCGCGCCATCGGATCCCTTGCCCGCGCCACGCCTGAGTCGCGCTGGGTGTTCTTTCTCGAAGGCGGCTACGACCTCGATGCGCTCACAGCATCCTCGAAGTCGACCATCGACGGGATGGCCGGGGCTCCCGTGAGTGCTGAGAGGATCGAAACCAGTCGCATTCACCCGGCGTGGCGTGTCGTCGACCATGTTGCCGCGAGCGCTGCCACCTGGTGGTCGAACGTCGACTGAGAGGGCCAGAGACCCCTCAAGACGGATCCGGATCTGCCGATACCACGGTCAGTAGCTAGTGACCGCACAATGCGGTCAAGGAGTTAGACCGTGCCCGAAGCCCTTCCCCCGCTCGATGAGCTGCTCGGCAAACTGGTGTCAGTCCGCGGATCGGATCTCCACCTGAAGGTCGGATCACCGCCCGCCTATCGGATCGACGGTGCTCTCCACCTCTCCAACCTCCCCAAGCTCAAGCCTGAAGACACCAGCGCCTTCGCTCAGCAGATCATGCCCGATCGGATACGCGACGAGTTCGATGAGATCTCAGAGGCCGACTTCGCCTACGGCCAGCCATCGCTGGGTCGTTTCCGCGTCAACTGCTTCGTGCAGCGCGGGTCGGTGAACATCGTGATGCGGGCAGTGTCGAACGTGTCGAAGAACTTCGACGAGCTGGGCCTCCCCCCGATCGTCGAGAGCCTGTGCCAGCAGCGCCGGGGTTTGATCCTGGTGACCGGGCCCACCGGGGCCGGCAAGACCACCACCATCGGGTCGATGGTGGACTACGTAAACGCCAACCGGCGCGCCAACATCATCACGTTGGAGGATCCGATCGAGATCCTCCACCCAGACAAGATGTCGATGGTCTCCCAGCGTGAGATCGGTGTCGACTGCCAGTCCTTTGAAGAGGGCTTGAGGCGCGTGCTTCGCCAGGACCCCGACGTCATCTTCATCGGTGAGATGCGTGACAGGGTCACCGTGGACGCAGCCCTCCAGGCCGCCGAGACCGGTCACCTGGTCCTCTCCACCCTCCACACAATCGATGCCACCGAGACCATCAACCGCATCGTCGACTTCTATGAGCCTCATCAGCAGAAACAGGTACGGCTCGGGTTGGCCGGATCGCTGCGGGGAGTTGTCTCTCAGCGGCTCGTCCCACACGCCGACGGCAAGGGTCGGGTTCCGGCGGTAGAGGTGTTGGTGAACACCGAGCGAGTCTTCGATCGAATCGCCGATGCCGCCCAGACTCACACCCTCGACGAGGTGCTCGCCGACGGCGAGTACTACGGTATGCAAACCTTTGATCAGGCGATCCTCACTCTGTATCAGCACAACAAGGTGACGTTGCAGGATGCTCTCGCCCACGCAACCAACCCGGCAGATTTCAAGCTGCAAGCGCAGAATTTGGGCCTTCTGGCCTCCTAGAACGCTGGCGCCGAAGCGAAACCCGGTGGCTCACGCCGCCGGGTTTTCGTTTATCTACCTAACCTCGCATCGATGATCCCCACCCGGCTGCAGCCGCTCCTTGCCGCCGACGGTCCTGCCATGGCGCTGGCTTCCCGATTCGCTGAGGCAGGGCACAGTCTGTTCCTCGTCGGCGGGTCACTGCGCGACCTGTTGCTCGACAGGCCCGCCGGCGATCTCGACTTCGCCACCGAAGCGCGGCCCGATGACATCAAGGCCGTTGTCGGGCCCTGGGCAACCGACATGTACCTGATGGGGGAGACGTTTGGCACCATCGGTGCGGTCCGCGACGGGCACATCTATGAGATCACGACATTCCGGTCGGAGGTGTACCGCGACGAGAGTCGCAAACCGCGGGTCACGTTCTCCGATGACATCGAAACCGATCTGTCGCGGCGGGACTTTGCCGTAAACGCCATGGCGCTGCGGCTCCCGACAGCCGCCGGAGACCAACCGGAGATGATCGACCCGTTTGGTGGCCTCGCTGACCTCGCCGCGCAGACTCTGCGCACACCCATCGACCCTCATGTGTCCTTCGGCGACGATCCGTTGCGGATGCTGCGGCTCTACCGGTTCATGTCGACGTTGGGGTTTGGCGCTGACCCGGCCGCCGAGGATGCGGTTCGCGAGATGAAGGGGCGACTCTCCATCGTCTCGGCCGAAAGGATTCGCGACGAGTTCGCCAAGCTCATGGTTGGCGACCATGTCGCCACAGCAGTCGAGGCCCTTGTCACGTCGGGGCTGGCTGCTGAGTTTCTCCCTGAGCTGCCGGCGCTCGCCATGGAGCAAGACCCGATGCACCGTCACAAGGACGTGCTGTCGCACACCATTGCTGTCGTTGCCAAGACGTCACCGCGTGCGCGGCTCCGCCTGGCTGCGCTGTTCCACGACGTCGGTAAACCCGAGACTCGCGACATC
>JABDMN010000018.1 GCA_013001485.1 Acidimicrobiia bacterium | reverse complement strand
TCCATGAACCACTTGGCCACGTTCATGAACCGGCGCCCCTCCCAGCTGAACTGCTCGATACCCTCGCGTTTGAAGAAGGCATCGACCTGGAAGCTGAAGAACTGTGAGTTCTCGAACAGCTCGACTGTGTCGGCGCCCGGCACGTTGAGCACGGCGCGGTCGATTTCCGGCGACATCGACACGAACACCGAACCGAGGATCCCGCCCAGCGACTGGCCGGTGTAGTAGAGCTTGTCGGTCTTGAGGCGGTGACCGACTAAAGGCTCCCAGTTGCCGAGTCGCAGCGACCGCGACAGCGCCTTGAGATCGACATAAGACTGGGTGAAGTGGTCGCGCGTGTTGGAGATGTGCTCGATCTCGAGCATGGCGGCTCCGGAAGCCTGCGGCATGCCGATGATCGGCCACTTGCGCAGCGGCCCTTGCTCGCCGGCCTCGTTGACGCAGGTGCCGTCGGGCTGACAAGCATAGCCGTCGGAGCACGGGTCCTGAATCGGCGTGATCTCGCCAGTGGTGGGATTGGGCACGGTGAGCGGGCCTTCCGACCAGCAGTACGAGCGCTCGCCGTGGAACGGAAAGTCGATGCTGATGGTCGCGAAGCCCTGGACTGCCAGTGCGTCGCCGACGGCCAGCACGAAGCGGCGCTCGCTCATCAGTCCGTGGCCAAAGATCACCACCGGAACCTCCTGGCCGTCCTCGATGCCCTTGGGCACGGTCATGGTGAACGGAATCTCCACAACCTCGTAGCCGCCGTCACCGCGCAGGGCGCGGGTCTCGCGGTCGAGGAAGTACGGGCTCTTGATGGTTCCGTTGATGACCTTGTCGGTGAACAGCAGCGAGGCGTTGAGCGGGAAGTCCAGGAGCGCCTGGCCCACGCCCAGCTCCTCGATGTTGGAAGGATCGGGGTCGGCCCCGACCACAGTCGGCTGCTCGAACCACTTTCGCATCGGACCACGAACCGACATGGTGGTGAAGGTCCAGGCCGCCAGCACGTCATCCTCGAAGGCGGCGTCGACGGTCGCCACTGCTTCGCGAACTCGCTCGACTTTGAGGGCGTCGTGGTCGTCGATGACAGCGACGGTCGAGGCCTCGCCATCGTGGATCTCGCTCTCGGCGCGCAGGAAGTGGCCGAGCGGCATGGTCACGATCTCGGAGCCATCGGCGGCGCGGACTCCACTGCGAACCACGATCGCGTAGCTGCGCTGCTCGTCGAGAAGAGGAATCGTCGGCTCGAGGAATACGTACTCGCGGTCCTCGAGAACCGTCACCTCGACGGGGATCTCGAGCGCGGCGCTGTCGGTGATGTCGTAGAGCTGGATGTTGTCGGTGGTCAGGGTCCCGGCGTCCATCTTGCCGGTGAACGAGAACATCAGGCCCATCGAGGGACCGAAGCCCTCGAGCTCGGCCAGCTTCTCCTTGGCGCTGGCCACCGTCTGCGAGTCCCACTCGGCTATCGGCAGGTCGACCTTGCCAGTATCGGGGTCGATGAGCAGGTCGATGGGCAGAGGCATGCGCTGCGACGCCTTGTCCATGGCCAGCTCGACCCGCTCGGTGATGGTGAACTCCCACAGCGACGCGACCTCGTCACGAGCAATGCCGCGGCCCTCGAAGAAATCAAAGTACGGTGCCAGCGAGACCCGGATGTCCTCGAGGTCGTCGGCGTTCTCGCGCTTGTCCGCCAGAGTGTCGCCGGGGAAGGCGCGGTCGTGGGCGCCATCGTTGAGCACCTCGTGCAGGCGCAAAAAGTAGAAAGCGGCGTCAGCTTCAACTCTTTGTCCGCGTTTTCCTTCGACCCCGGCGGCTCCGCCGCGGACCATGACAACGTATTTGCCACCGCGTTTCCAACCATGGCGCGGTGCGTCGATGGTCAGCTCGGTCTCGCTGTCATCGAGGGAGACGCGCACATCGGGGACCCGGGTCGGGGTCTCGCGCCAGTGCCAGACCTGCACGGTGTCGGGGTTGACGGTGCCGGGATCGACAGCGGCGGTGAACTCGACGGTCGCGGCCTGCGCCGACGACCAGCCATCGAGCTCATTGAGGTAGCCATAGAACTCGCGTTCAGCGGCGGTCAGGTCTTCGTCATCGATTGGTAAGTCCAAACGGCCAGCCTCGTCATCCCGGAGGATGTCGGTCGGCATGGGAATGGCTTTGTCGTCGGGGTCGAATCGAGCGTGGATGATGTCGGGTGAACCATCGAGGTCGAGGCCGACACAGCCGGACATCGCGATGGCAATCAGGACCCAAAGTGGGCGTCGCATGGATTTAGTACTTCCCCTCCATATGTGGTCGCCCAGCTCACCACAGCAGGCGGCCGGAGTATAAGGACGAAGTCCTTAAACAAAAGCCCGAAACGACGAAGGGTTTTCAGCTGTTACCGACGTAACCGGGCTTACTAAGACGGCTCGGTCCCTTGACCTCCACCCGCAACCCCCTGGATCCTGTAGCCGTTGCGGTCTGTCGTCTTCACTCTCTGCCTCGCCCTGGCCCTCGCGTGCGGCGACGATGGCTCGGGCAAAGACGAGTCGACCGACAAGGACGATCAGCAAAAGACTGATCCCCAGGTCTCGGTGCCGGATACCGAAGAGGCCCTGAAGAACCTGATGACCTCGCTGGTTAGTGACGTTCGCTCCGGCAACGGCGACCGAGCCGCGGAGACCTTGCAGAACCTCGCCCTACCAAAGCCGCGAGATTTCTTCATGGCGCTCTACTCGGACGCCATCGTCGACCGGCTGGTCGAGGATTACGGCGATGCCCGCGAACATCTGCCCGAGCTCGCCGACATCATCCGCGGCCAGCTCGACAAGGGCAGAGCGACCGTGGTGGTCGAGTCGTTCGACGATCCCAACGATCGCAAGTCGGTTGGCTACCAGTCGATCGCCCTTCGCGAAATGCGCAATCGCAAGGCCCTGTACTCGGTCCGTCTGGTCGGCAAGGAGGACGGCGACTCGTTCCACATCTGGTCATTCATGCACGATGGCGAGGGATTCAGGTGGGTGGGCAAGCTGCTTCGGGTCAAGGCCGACATCCCCAAGAAGAGCCGCAAGCGCCTCGAGCTCCGCACCGAGCAGAGCATGCTCTTCGAATGAGCCGTGTCGGCACCGACACGGCGCCGTGTGAGAACATCCACATCCCAACCTCGGCCTCGTGATCGCGCGGGGTTAGGGCTTGCCGGTGCTGGCACGGCCCATGTAAATGTATCGACTATGGCCATTCGTCGCGCTCTCGCTGGTTCGTTTCTAGCCACCTCGGCTCTCGCCGCTACCTTTCTATGGCTGTCCTGTGGAGGACCGCCGCGGACGCCCTCCCTGGTGGTGACCTCAGCGGCTCCGAGTGGCGAGAGCAGCGACCGGCCGACAATCCGGATCCAGTTTGCCCAGCCCGCTGTCGACGCCGACTCCGTCGGTAAGACCCTGGACAGGCCCCCGGCACTGCTCGAACCAGGTCTGCCCATCGAAGGCTACTGGGTGGATCGCCAGACTCTGGCCCTGGTTCCTCTCTCCGACCTCGCCCCCTCGACCCGCTACAAGGTCGTGCTGTCTGGGGACCTGGCCCGCCGCACCGAGGATTTCAGCTTCGACTTCGTGCACCGGCCGCTGGTCGTCGAGGGTGTTTGGGGGGTCGACGTCAAGGCGCTACCTCGCAGGCCCAAGCTCCCCATCCACTTCAACCAGGCCGTCAACCCCCTCGATGTTCTCGAACACTGCAAGCTCCGCAACGACACGGGCACCGACATCGCGCTGGTGCTGCACAGCTCCAAGTCGCAAGGTCGCAAGGTCGTGGTCGGTCCGGACGCCGAGCTCGATCAGGGCAAGCGCTATCAGGTGATCTGCTCGAGGCTCTCCGGTAGCAAGGGCCCGGAGCCACTCGCCCAACCGTTCCACCTGGCGGTGGCGACCCATCGCTCGGCGGGAGTCGATAGCGTGCTGCCCGGCGGTCAGGACGTTCCGACCGACGAGCTCAAGATCGTGATCGGGTTCTACACCCCGGTCGATGCCGACCAGGCTCGCCAGCACATCAGCGCTGTCCCCCCGATCACCGGGCTGGATCGCGGCTCGTTCGACCCGACTGGCACCAAGTACTCGGTGGTCGTCAACCTGGACACCAAGCAGAGCTACAAGCTCAAGATTCGCGCCGGGCTCAGGGATCGCTACGGCCAGACGGTCGCCAAGGACTACGTGCACTCCTTCCGGACCGGCGAGGCCCGGCCGCGCTTCGACATGGAGACCGGGATCTACGCCCTCGAGACCAGCGCTGGTGGCTACCCGGTGTGGACCCGCAACCTCGGGCACTTCGACGTCGATTGCGCCGCGGTGCCCAAGGACAAGATCGTCAAGCTGCTGACGACCTCGATGAATTACGACC
>JABDMN010000010.1 GCA_013001485.1 Acidimicrobiia bacterium | reverse complement strand
CGTCGTACCCCAGCCACTCGAAGTACCGGCGCACCACATCGAAGACGACGGCGTATCGTCCGTGCCCGACGTGCGGTTCGGCCTGCACGGTCGCTCCACAGACGTACATGCCGACCCTGCCCGCGTCGCGCGGCACGAAGTCCTGCAATGTCCGTCCGAGGGTGTTGAAAATGCGCATGGGCGAGATGGTATCAGCGCCGAACCTTGCAGGGGTTGTCGCGCTAGCGTCATGGGTATGAACAGCGATCGGCCTTTGGTTCTCGGTCATCGGGGTGCATCGGCCCACGCCGGCGACAACACGATCGAGGCATTTGAGATAGCTCTCGCCCACGGTGCGGACGGCGTTGAGCTCGATGTGCGGTTCACGGCCGACACAAGAGTGGTTCTCCACCATGACCCCGATGTCGGCGAGATGGGACCGCTGGTCCATCACGAATTCGCGACGATCCGGCGCACTCATCCTGAGTTGCCAACTCTCGATGAGGCGCTGGCCGTGCTTGGTGACCTGATTGTCAATGTGGAGATCAAGAACTCGCCGCTCGAGGTCGACTTCGACCCCGGGCACCAGATGGCTGCGACGGTGGCGCGTTGGGTGAACCGCCACGACATCCACGAGCGCGTCGTTGTCACGTCGTTCAATCCCGAAACCGCGGCAGCGGTTCGAACTGCCGATCCTTTCATCGTCACCGGCCAGTTGGTCAATCCTGGTTTCGATTGGCGCGGCGGGCTACGGACCATCGCCGACGCCGGGAACGCGTGGTTTGCGCCGTACTACTCCGACGTGCTGCTCGCCCCGGAGGAAGCCATCAATGCCGCCCACGATCTCGGCTTGCGGGTGGTGGTGTGGACCGTCGACGATCCCGGCGACATCGCAGCCCTGGCGAATGCCGGGATTGACGCCATCATCAGCAACGACCCTGGCCGCACCAAGCGGGTCCTCGACGGCGGCTGACCGCTAGGCGAGTTCCGCGTCTTGCCTCCGGCGCAGTTTGACGATCGTCGACTCTTCGTCGAGTTCGACGTCGTCATAGGTGAGCGGTTGGCCGAGCGGAATATCCCGCTTCAACACTGCCCCCGGAGCCAGACCCATGGGGAGCAGGTTCTCGGCGGAAGCAATGTCAGCCTTCTCGATCAAACCGTACGCGGAGAAACCGCCAAAGTCGTCGATAACCTCACCGGTTCGTAGATCCTTCTTGGCAATCGTGATCGTCTCCGCGGTTGGAGGGTTGTCGGTGGCAGCTGTGGTCTCCCCAAAGATGACGGCGCGAGCCATCCAGAAGGGCGTCTCCAGGCTGGTCAAATGGTACGGCCGATACAGCGACCAGAAAGGACCAGGGCCCAGCAGGAGATAGTCGAGATCGCGAGCTAGCTTCGGGTGGTCCGTCGTGAACACGACAAAAACTCCGGGGGCGATTCCAATCCCGAAATCAACGACACCGGGGCGCGACTCGATGCCACCGAACTCCGTCGGGATGTAGACCTCAGCCATGTTCTGTGGCGTGACTTCGGGTCCGCGCATGCCCCGCACATCGGGGACGAAACCAATAGCGTTGGCCAACGTGGTCATCTCGGCCATGGTCTTGGTGCCGTCGACAAACGACGCCAGCATCTTCGGGTTCATCTGCTGCCGTTTGGCTCGGGCGGCGCATGTGTCCGGGTTGGCGGCCCGGTCGAGAGGGTTGTTCTTCCCTTTGCCGGCGGCCACAACATCGAAGCCGAGGCTTGTCGCAAAGTCGTGCAGGAGCACCGTAGCCCCCGGCTCATCTCCACCGGTGAGGGTGTAGACAACACCGGCGTCCTTAGCCAGCTTGCGCAATAGGTACCCGACGGTCGCATCGGTTTCCACATTCATCTGCATAACGTGCTTGCCGGCTTCAATCGCTTCGAGGACAACCCTGGCCCCTACTTCAGTGATGCCGGTCACTTCACAGGCGATGTCGATCGCTGCCGTCGTCGTTGCGATAGAGGCGTTCGTCGTGGCTACGCGCTTGTCGGCATCGAGCGCCGCGGCGGCTACGTCCGGGTCGTCAGTCTCGACAATGCTGCTCTTGTCTACCCCTGCTGCGAGCAGGGCTTTGGCGGCGAGACCGGGGACGATGTCGGCGACAACCGACGCCTCCATGGCGTGCATCAGCTCCATTTGGGCCGTCAGGCCCTCCCCCATCTGCCCGCAACCGATGACTCCGACACGGATTGTCTCCCCTGCGGCCTCCCGGTCCTTTAGAAACGGCAGCAGCATCAGCACGTCCCCAATTCAGGGGCCGGCGAATTGGGGCAGATAGTGGTGTGGAAACGCATGGTGGGAATGGTATCAGGCCACTTTGCCAAGGGATCGAGCGTCACCCGTGCCGGGTCAGGTCGGGCCGCTACGAGCGTGCGCCATAACGCACCGGCACGGTAAGATTGCGGTGACCCGGACTCCGCGAGGCCCGGGTCGTTCCCGCAAAGGAGTCCCTCTCGATGAGCCAGCCTGCATCCCAGTTGTTAGAGCAACTGCGGCTACCGGATGATCTACTGGATCTCGACAACTCACAGCTATCTCAACTCGCCAACGAGATGCGGACGAGGATGATCGATACCGTCGCCAAGACGGGCGGCCACCTCTCGTCGAACCTCGGCGTCGTGGAGCTTGCTATCAGCCTGCATCGAGCGTTCCAATCCGGCTCAGATCGCATCATTTGGGACGTCGGGCACCAGGCCTACGCCCACAAGCTGGTGACGGGAAGGACGGGCGACTTCGACAGGTTGCGGCAGACCGACGGTCTCTCCGGATACCCAAGCCGCTCCGAGAGCGTCCACGATCTCGTCGAGAACAGCCACGCTTCCACATCCATCAGCTACGCGCTGGGCATGGCCAAGGCCCGGCTCGAGGGCGACGAATCGTATGTCGTCGCTGTCATCGGTGACGGAGCCCTTACCGGTGGCATGGCTTACGAAGCCCTCAACCACCTCGCCCAGGAGAAGCCAGCTCGGGTCGTAATCATCATCAACGACAACGGGCGCTCCTATGCGCCGACAGTCGGCGGATTGGCCCGACACCTGGCTGCGCTTCGTGTCGATCGACGATACGAAGGCACCAAGAAGGCCCTCGGGAAAGCCCTGCGGGATATTCCGATCATCGGCGAAGCAGCCGACGAAGGTGCTCGCCGTGTCAAGGAGAGCTTCAAACAACTCGTGCAGCCTTCGACGTTCTTTGATGTGCTTGGGCTCAAGTACACAGGGCCGATCGACGGTCACAACTTCGAAGCACTTGAGGCGACTTTCGAGCGGGCCAAGGGGATCGACGAGCCGGTCGTCATCCACATCCTCACCGAGAAAGGCCACGGCTACCAGCCGGCTCTCGATGACGATCACGAGCGCCTTCATGCCGTCGGACCGTTCGACATTCCGACCGGCAAGCAAC
>JABDMN010000304.1 GCA_013001485.1 Acidimicrobiia bacterium | reverse complement strand
CCAGCAGAAAGCCGTGGTCAGGGGTCTGGGTGACGGTTCGGTGGATCTGGTCGTAGGCACCCATCGCCTTCTGTCGGAGGACGTGGAGTTCAAAGACCTCGGCCTGCTCGTCATCGACGAGGAGCAGCGCTTTGGTGTCGCCGCCAAGGACAGGTTGAAGAGGCTGAGGGCCTCGGTGGACGTCCTCACGCTCACGGCGACGCCGATACCTCGCACCCTGGAGATGGCCCTCACCGGGATCCGGGAGGTCAGCCACATTCGAACTCCGCCTGAAGATCGTCATCCGATCCTCACCTATGTCGGCTCTCATGATCCGCAGGCGGTTTCTGCAGCGATTCGACGCGAGATGCTGCGTGAGGGTCAAGTCTTCTACGTGCACAACCGCATCCAGTCCATCGATCTGGCGGTGGCCCGGCTGCGCGACCTCGTCCCCGACGCCCGGTATGCCATCGCTCACGGACGGATGTCTGAGGGGCAGCTCGAGCAGGTGATGTTCGACTTCTGGAATGGCGATTACGACGTGCTGGTGGCTACCACCATCATCGAGTCGGGCCTCGACCTCCCCCAGGTCAACACGTTGGTCGTGGAGCGCGCCGACCTCCTAGGCCTGGCCCAGCTCTATCAGCTCCGGGGCCGCGTCGGTCGATCTAGCCAGCGGGCCTACGCCTACCTGTTCCACCCGGAGGAAGAGCGACTGTCCGAAGAGGCCTACCGGCGGCTCGAAGCCATTGGCGAGTTCAGCGACCTTGGGTCCGGGTTCCAGCTGGCAATGCGGGACCTTGAGATCCGTGGCGCGGGGAGCATCCTGTCCGAAGTCCAGTCGGGCCACATTGCTGCGGTCGGGTTCGACCTCTACGTGGAGCTCGTGGCCGACGCCGTCGACGAGCTACGTGGCGTCGAGACTCCCGAGGAGCCCCTCGACGTGCGCATCGACATGCCCATCGACGCCCACCTGCCTACCCGCTACGTGCCCGACATGGACTCCCGCCTCGAGGCCTACCGTCGCCTCGCCGCCGCTCAGGATCTCGCCAGCATCTCGGACGTCGTCAAAGAGTGGGAGGACCGCTACGGCCCGTTGCCCCCGGAGGCGTCGGGTCTGATCACGGTCGCACATCTGAGGGTCGAGGCGCGGGAGCGAGGCATCACCGAGATCGTCAAGGCTCGCAATGAGGTGCGATTGGCACCTGTCGACCTCAAGCAGTCGGAGGAGGTGCGGCTCAGCAGGCTCCAGCCGCGTTCGGTGGTCCGGGACAGGACTGTGTACCTCCCGGCACCCCGTACGGGCTTGGCCGACGCCATGCTCGAATTCCTCCGTACAATGTGGCCTCTGTGAGAACCCGCTTTCTGCTCCCGCTGTTGCTCGTCGTCCTTGTGGCCGTCGGCTGCTCAGACACCACCGATCCCGTGCTGGCAACGGTCAACGGAACCGACATCTACCTCGAGGAGGTCGAGCTCTTCCGGCCAATCTATGGCGACGGACCCGTCATCGACCTGGGAGCCTTTGTGGGAGACACGACGGTGGGTGGTCAGCTGCGGTCGGACACCGCTCTGTTGATCTGGCGACAAGCCATGCTCGATCGCCTCGAAGCTGACTTCGGCGTAACGGTGACCGATGCCGAGATCGCGGCGATTGCGGCGCAGATCCCACCGATCGACACCACCGGCCTCGCCATCCCCGTGAACGCGGAGGCCGCCAGGACCTTCGATGCGACCATTCAGCTGATCCGTCTCAATGCCATCGACGGGCTCCTCGATGCCGCCACGCTGCAGCCCTTGTTCGAAGCGGCTCCCAACGACTTCGCCAACGTGTGCGTGCGCCACGTGCTCCTCGAGACTCGAGGCGGTGCTGAGTCGGCGGTGGGTCGCCTTGCTGGTGGCGAGGACTTCGCCACCGTCGCCGAAGACGTGTCCGTCGACACCGTTCCCGGAGGGGACCTCGGATGCCGCGCGCCTTCGACCTACGTGACAGAGTTCGCCGACGCCTCGATGTCGGCGCCGCTGGACACCGTGTTCGGTCCCGTTGAGACGCAGTTCGGGTTTCATGTGATGGTCGTGTACAACCGGAGCGCGCCCAGCAGCCTCGATGACCTGGTCGCCAACGCTGCGACCTTCGTCCCTTCAGCGGTCCAGAACGACCTGTGGACCGGGTGGTTCAACAGGGCGATCGTCGAGGCCGACATCGAGGTGACTCCCTGGCTGGGCACGTGGGTGCCTGAGGGTCAGGGAATCGCGCCACCCGAGTGACCGAGCTGGTGACGGTGGTCGGGCTGGGCCCGGCGGGCCTCGATCGGCTCCCAACCGATGTCCGCCGCCTGCTCACGGCCCCGGACGTGAAGGTCATCCTGAGGACAAGCGCCCATCCTGCCGCTGCCGAGCTGCTCGAACTACGTGACGACGTCGTCACCGGCGACGACCTTTACGACGCGGCTGCGGACTTCGAGCAGGTGTACGGAGACCTCGCCGATCGTGTTCTGAGCCAGGACGGGCACGTCGTATACGCCGTACCCGGGAGCGCGGCTGTCGGTGAGCGATCGGTACGAGAGCTGAAGAACCGGGTCGGCTCCGTGCCGATCGAGATCGTGCCAGGAGAGTCCTTCCTCGAGCTGGTGTTCGAACGCAGCGGGGTCGACCCCATCACCGACGGTGTGCAGGTCGTCGATGGGCGCAGCCTGCCCGACCCTTTGCCGTTCCACGTGCCGACCGTCGTTACCCAGGTCGACCGGCCCGAGGTCCTTGCCGACGTTGCGGCCCGGCTTGGTCAAGTGCTCGATTCCGACTTCGTTGTCACCGTGCTCGACTCACTTGGCTCAGATGACGAGTCGGTGGCCGCCGTGAGCCTTGCCGAGCTTCCGGCCCAACAGTGCGGTCCCCGAACGTCGCTGCTGGTACCTGCAGCGACCGTCGGGTGGCACGGCCTTGTCACCACCAATCGGCGCCTCCGCCAGGAGTGCCCGTGGGATGCAGACCAGACTCACCGCAGCCTTCTGTCTCATCTGATCGAAGAGACCTTCGAGGCTGCCGAAGCGATCGATCGTCTCGGCACCGAGGCACCCGGAGGCGAACCCGAATTCGGTGAATACGCCGTCGTTGAGGAAGAGCTCGGGGACCTCCTTCTTCAGGTCGTCTTCCATGCCACGTTGGCCCGCGAGGCCGGGGCGTTCGATGTCGAGGAGATCGCCGAGGGCATTCGCCGCAAGCTGGTGCATCGCCATCCCCACGTGTTCGGTGACGTCGTCGCCGACTCGGCGGAGGTCGTCCTCGCCAATTGGGAGCGGATCAAGGCCGTCGAGAAGCAGCGGTCGTCGCTGATGGACGACGTACCGATAGCCCTGCCTGCCCTGGCGCGTGCGGAGAAGCTGCAGCGTCGAGCTGCGTCCGTCGGCTTCGACTGGGACGAGATCGGCCCGGTGCTCGCCAAGGTGGGCGAGGAGGTCGGTGAGTTGGCTGCAGCCTTGAACGATGTCGACGCGGCTACCCACGAGCTGGGCGATGTTCTGTTTGCCGTCACGAACCTCGCACGGAAGCTGGGCATCGATGCCGAGACCGCCCTGCGAATCGCCAACGAGCGGTTCTCGGAACGCTTCCGGTATGTCGAGACCTCCGCCGAGGCCGAGGGCCGTTCGCTGGAGGACATGTCCCTCGAGGAGATGGATTCGTTGTGGGACGAAGCCAAGTCGAGAGAGGCGATGACGGTGCGTCCCGGAGACGCCACGAGCTGATATTGTCGCGGACGTGGTGACCCGAATCGACTCCGTGCACGCGCGCGAGATCCTGGACTCTCGCGGAAACCCGACCATCGAAGCCGAGGTCCATCTTGCCGGTGGCGCCTTTGGCAGAGCTGCGGTTCCCTCGGGAGCTTCGACCGGTGCTCTCGAGGCACTCGAGCTTCGCGACGGCGGCGACCGCTATCAGGGCAAAGGGGTGGCAACCGCCATCGCCAACGTCACCGACAGCATCGGACCTGCCATCGTTGGCCGAGACGCCACCCGGCAGGAAGCCATCGATCAGCTGATGCTCGATCTCGATGGCACCCCCAACAAGGAGAAGCTGGGCGCCAACTCCATCCTCGCCGTGTCTCTGGCAGTGGCACGAGCTGCTGCGGCCGGCACGCAGATGCCTCTCTTCCGATACCTCGGTGGCACGGCAGCCCGAACCTTGCCGGTGCCCTGCCTCAACGTTCTCAACGGCGGCGCCCATGCGGCCAACTCCGTCGACATCCAGGAGTTCATGCTCGTCCCCGCCGGCTTCCCGAGTTTCAGCGAGGCGTTGCGGGCGGGCGTCGAGGTGTATCACACGCTCAAGAAGGTCCTTGCCGGAAACGGTCTGGCTACGAACGTCGGAGACGAGGGCGGTTTCGCCCCCGACCTCCCGGAGGACCGCGCTGCGCTCGAGATTCTCGCTGAGGCGATTTCGACGGCCGGCTACGAGCTCGGCGAGCAGTTCGCCCTGGCCCTCGACGTAGCGGCAACCGAGATCTACCGCGAGGGTCACTATCGGCTGGGTTCGCAGCGCCTCACCAGCGGAGAGATGGTCGACTACCTGGCCGGCCTCGCCGGGGAGTTCCCGCTGGTGTCCATCGAGGATGGCCTCGACGAGGACGATTGGGACGGCTGGAAGGCGTTGACCGAACAGCTCGGCTCCCGCACCCAGCTTGTTGGCGACGATCTGTTCGTCACGAACGAGGAGATCCTGCGCAAGGGGATCGATCGCGGGGTGGCCAACGCCATCCTCATCAAGGTCAACCAGATCGGATCGCTGTCCGAGACGCTGCACACGATGGAGCTTGCCCACACCAATGGCTACGGCCGAATGGTGAGCCACCGCTCGGGAGAGACCGAGGACAGCTTCATCGCACATCTGGCGGTGGCGACCAATGCCGGTCAGATCAAAACGGGTGCGCCGGCCCGTGGCGAGAGGACGGCCAAGTACAACCAGCTGCTCCGGATCGAGGAGACGCTGGGAAGCGATGCGCGATATGCGGGGTGGAGTCCGTTCCGGAAGACTCCCGGATGAGCGAACGTCGCTTTCCGGCCGTTCTGGTCGTGTTTCTCGTCGTGGGTGCCTTCGTGCTCGCCGCCCTCGTTCCCTTCCGTCAGGCCATGGCCCAGCGCAGCCAGGTGGAGTTGACGGAGCGCCAGCTGGGCGCGCTGATCTCCGAGAACCAGTCGTTGGAGTCCGAGCTCGAGATGCTCGAGACGTCCGAGGGCATCGAGCGGATCGCCCGAGAGCGCCACGGCCTCGTGTTCCCTGGTGAGGAGTCCTACGTGGTGGTCGAGCCGGACGAGGACGAATCGGTCGTCGAGCCTCGGCTCCCCGAGGTACTCCCCGAGACCCGCCCCTGGTGGCAACGTGCGTGGGACTTCGTCACGGGTCGCGATCTCGTCGAAGCGCCCTGATCAACGAGTCGGCCCCTGCCATGGATGACTCAGCTGTCGTAGCCATCCAGATCGATCGAGAGCCCCGGTCGGCCATCGATGTGGTTGCTCGCTGTCATCTGGGCCTGCCCGTGGTCATTGCGGTGCCGCCTCACCTCGACGATGGCACGCCGTTTCCCACCCGCTATTGGCTGACATGCCCGTTGGCGTCGCGGCGTATCGCCAGGCTCGAGTCTGCCGGGGGTGTCAGCGAGTGGGATCGCCGCGTCGCTGATGACCCTGCCATCGCTGCATCCTTCGCGGCGGTCCAGACGCGATACGCCGCGGACCGAGATGGTCTGGTGGACGGGACGGCGGAGCATTCGCCGGCCGGGGGAGTCGGGGGATCCCGAGGTGGGGTGAAATGCCTCCACGCCCACTACGCCGACCACGCCGCCGGCAACGACAACTTCATCGGCGCCGACACGGCCCGCCGGATCGAGCCGCTCAACTGCTCCTCACCGTGCGTGGTTGCCACCACTGAGGGTATTGTCGAAGGCAATCCCGACTGGAGGGAACCAGACCGTGAGGGTGGGAGCCGTTGACATCGGCACGAACACGGCGAAGTTGCTGATCGCCGACGTGTCGCGAGCCGATATCGACATCATCGTTGAGCCGATCCATCGCGCCGTCACGATCACCGGTTTGGGACGAGGCGTCGAACGCAACCGGATGCTCGATCCCGCGGCCATGGGCCGTGCCGTTGCGGTGCTCCGTGGTTACGGAGCAGCCGCCGCCAGGTTCAACTGCGATTCGATGCTCGCTGTGGCCACCGCTGCGGTGCGCCTCTCGTCGAACGGCCCCGAATTCCTCGACAGAGCCCAAACCGCGCTCGGTGCCCGGCCGCTGCTCCTCGACGGCGACGATGAAGCTGCCCTCGCATTCCGCGGCGCCCGGTTCGGCCTCGACGTCGAGCCTCCCGTCCTGCTTGTCGATCCCGGCGGTGGCTCGACGGAGCTAGCGATGGGCAAGACCAAGCCCGAGTTCGGGGTGTCTCTGGATGTTGGATCACGACGGATAACCGAACGCCGGCTGGCCCGGGTGCCGGTTGCGTCAGGTGCGATCGCTGCCGCCCGCAGCGATGTCGCCGACCTTCTCGACGACGTGACACTGCCGGAGCGGCCCGCCTCGGTTGTCGGCATCGGTGGGACGTTGACCACGCTTGGAGCCCTCGCATTGGGAACCTCCAGCGTCGCTCACGGCAGCCTGCTCCCCATCGAGACCATCACTTCGACGATCGGGCTCCTGGCCGCGATGAGCACTGAGCAGATAGCGCGAATCCCGGGCGTGCCGCCGGGTCGGGCGGACGTGCTCCTTGGTGGGGCCGTCATCGTCGAACAGGTCATGGTGCATGCCGACGCCGCGGAGATCATCGTCTCCAGCGGTGGCCTGATCGACGGTCTTGCCCTCGAAGCCGCCGAGAACCTCTAGTCGTCGGCCTTGGCCTGGGCGATCGCTCGGTCAGCGAGGTGGCTTGGCAGCTCTTCGTAGTGGTCGTGAGTCGCCGTGAAGCGGCCCGCTCCCTGCGTCATCGACCGCAAATCGATCGCGTACCGCATGATCTCGGAGGTCGGAACCTGAGCTTTGATCTTCTGCCAGCCGGCGCCTTCGGACTCCGTCCCCTGCACCCGGCCCCGCCGCGAGGAGAGGTCTCCCATGATGTCGCCCTGGTACTCGGGTGGCACCCGTACCTCGATGTTCGAGATCGGTTCGAGGACGATCGGCCCGGCCTGCTCCATCGCCGCTCTGAAGCCCAACCGGCCCGCCATCTTGAACGCCATCTCGGACGAATCCACCGAGTGGTACTTCCCGTCGTACACCGTGACCTGAACGTCGACGACGGGAAAGCCGTGAATGCCCCCATCTCGCATCGTCTCGGCGACGCCCTTCTCGACGGCAGGGATGAACTGACGAGGAATCGAGCCGCCCTTGATCTCGTCGACGAACGCAAAGCCCTCGCCACGACGCTTCGGCGATAGGCGCAGGAAGCAAACCCCGAACTGGCCGTGGCCACCGCTCTGCTTCTTGTGCTTTCCCTCGGCTTCGGAGCTGCGCGTGATGGTCTCGCGATAGGGAACTCGAACATCCTCGGTGTCGACCTCGACACCGAACTTGCGGGTGAGCTTCTCGATGGCGATCGAGAGGTGGGCTTCTCCCATGCCCTTGAGCAGGGTTTGGTGGGTCTCGTCGTTTCGCTCGACGAGCAAGGCGGGGTCCTCCTCCAGCAGACGATGAAGGCCGTTGGCGAGTTTGTCCTCTTCGCCCTGAGTGCGGGGCTTGATGGCAAACGAAAGCACGGGATCTGGCTTCACCGAGGGCGGCACGGTGACCGGCTTGCTCTTTGGCGCCAGCGTGTCGCCTGTACCGGTGCCGTTGAGCTTGGCCACGCCGCCGATATCGCCGGCCGACAGCTTGGGGACATCGAAGTGCTCGGCTCCTCGAATCACGAAGAGGCCATGGAGCCGCTCGTCAGTGCCGGACCGGACGTTGACAAGGTGGTCGTCGTTTGAGATGACGCCCGTGACAACTCGAAACATCGAGATGTACCCGACGTACGGGTCGGCAACGGTCTTGAAGACGTAGGCCAGAGGGTCGCCTCCGGCGTCGACTGTGATCTCGACGGGCTCGCCGCCGGCCTCGACCGTCACGGGACCGGCCGCTCCAGGTGCCGGGCCCAGCTCGCAGATCAGGTCGGCGAGGTGGTCCGTGCCGATTGGCTTGGTCGCTGCGCCCTCCGTCACCGGGACGAAGATGCCCTCGATCATCTCGTGAGTCATCGCTTCCTCGAGGCGCTCCACCGTCGGGACCTCTCCATCGAGGTACTTCTCCAGCAGCTCGTCGTCGTGTTCGACAACCGACTCCACCAGCTCGTCATGCTGGCGGTGCTCCTCGTCCTCGATCTCGGCAGGGACATCTGTCACTTCGGCTTTCCCGGAGTCGTAGAGGTAGGCCTTGTCCGTGATGAGGTCAGCGACGCCGTGGAAGTCGGCTTGCTCGCCAACCGGGATCTCAATGGGAACCACGTGGTCGCCGAAGCGCGAGCGCAGCTGGGAAAGGACGGTCGAGAACGAGGCGTGCTCCTTGTCCATCTTGTTGACAAAGAACATGCGGGGGAGGCCGGCGGCTTCGGCGAGCCCCCAATGGGTGAGCGTGTCGACCTGGACGCCGTCGACTGCGCTGACCACGATGATCGCCAGATCGGCGACGCTGATTGCCTCATGAACGTCGCCGATGAAGTCTGGATATCCGGGAGTGTCGATCATGTTGATCTTGTGGCCGTTCCACTCGATCGGGACCACAGACAGCGACAACGAGGCTCCCCGCTTGTGCTCCTCGGGATCGAAATCGGAGACGGTGTTCTTCTCTTCCGGCGTTCCCATCCGACTGGTGATCCCGGCGCGGAATGCCAGTGCCTCGACGAGGCTGGTCTTCCCTGCGCCACTGTGACCCAAGAGCACGACATTGCGGATCTTGTCAGTCGGATAGCTGTTCACCGGGCCTCCTCAATCGAGCGGAAGCGGCAGTTTACCGGGACCGATGAGGGCGCTGTCGGGCGAGTTCACGGCCATACTGTGCGTCTGCCCGGGTGGCGAAATCGGTAGCCGCGGCGGACTTAAAATCCGCTGCTCCTTCGGGAGCGTGGGGGTTCGAATCCCTCCCCGGGC
>JABDMN010000293.1 GCA_013001485.1 Acidimicrobiia bacterium | reverse complement strand
TCCCGGTTTCGATGAGGTGGGTGCGGATCAACTCGAAGGGGTCGCCGTCCTCGAACGCAACTTCGAGATGCCGTCCGTCGACAGTGACGGTCGCTCCTGCGCGACGCAGCGCCTCCGCCAGGGTGTCGGGTGCGTCCTGCACCTCCACTGAAACAGTTGTCTGGCTGACTATGCCTGTGATCGACCCCTGTCGCAGAACGGTCCCGGCGTCGAGCATCACCACGAAGTCGCAGGTTTGCTCGATATCTGTAAGGACGTGTGATGAGGTCAGGACGTTGATGCCGAACCCTCCGATCCGGGTGATGAGTTCGAGCATCTCGTCGCGTCCCGCTGGGTCCAGCCCGGCCGTTGGCTCGTCCAGCAGGACGAGATCGGGGTGGTGGACTATCGCCTGGGCCAACTTCGCGCGCTGCTTCATGCCCGTGGAGTAGTCACCGAGGTACCGGAACCGTTCTTCACCGAGCCCGACGAGCGTCAGGACATCGGAGGCCCGTTGCCGAGCTGCGGTGGGTGGGATCCCTGCCAGCTCGGCGGCGTAGGAGATGAAATCTGCCGCTGTTTGCTGGCGAGGAAGGCAGTCGCCCTCGGGCATGTAGCCCACCTTGGACCTGACGGTGGCCCGCTCCAGGTCGACTCGATCGCCCATCACCTCCGCATGCCCCGTGGTCGGCCCGAGGATGCCGAGGAGGACCTTCATCAGGGTGGTCTTGCCGGCACCGTTTGCGCCCACCAGCCCATTGATGCCCGATGGGATCGATAGGTCGATGCCGCGAAGCGCGATCGTCTCGCCGTAGGCATGGCCCAGGCCGCTGGTGCTGATGATGGCGTCCACGGAGCCGACGCTAGCTGCGAATCCGGTCTGCGATCCGGTCGACGCGGGCCTGGACTGCCGGGACTTCGGAGCCGATCAAGCTGATTCCGGCGGCTATTGACAGGAGACCCGGCCCCGGGAGCACCAGCATTGGGACTCCGGCCGCGACGAGCCCGGTACCGAGCGCAACCCGCCCGGCTCGGAGGATGCGGGACGGTTTTTCGGTCGGGTCGTTCTCGGACATGGCTAGATGCTACGCGGGCACCCGGTCTAACGGTCCCGGGTAGCGTCTCGGCCGATGGATCTCGCCCTTGCTGCTGCCGCCGCCGTTGTGTCGATGCTCTTTGCGTCGGAGCTGGGGAGGGATCATCGCGAGCGCCCTCGCCATCACGTTCGCCTATGGCGTCTCGGTATGGCGGCCTACTCGGCTGGTTCCTGGGCTCTGGCGCTGGGTCTCGCCTTCGAGTGGCAGGGTCCGATCTTCAGGTTCTTCTACTTCTTCGGAGCGATCGCCAATATCCCGTTCCTCGCAGCAGGATCGGTCTATCTCGTGGCCGGCGAGGCATGGGGTCGTGTCGCAGAGCGGGTTGCCTTCGGCCTGATCGGCATCGGCCTCATCGTCACCATGGCCACCAGCTTCATCGGTCCAGTGTCGGCTTCAGGGGTACCCGATGGCTCTGAGCTCTTTGGGTGGACGTTCGACTTCGACGGGGCCACGCTGCCCGGTCCCCGAGTGTTCGCCGCCGTCTCGGGTTCGGTGTCGTCGTTGGTGCTCGTCGGTCTGTCGCTGTGGTCTGTCGTGAGGAGTTGGCGAGATCGACCTGCCGTTGCCAGAGGCAATGGCCTGATCATCGCTGGCATCGTCGCCCCCGCCCTTGGCGGGACGTTGACGGCGCTGGGCGAGTCGACCTCTCTGGCGCTGTTCCTGTTCTTCGGCGCCCTGCTGTTGTGGGCCGGCTACCGCATCGCGTCGACCGGGAGTGTCAGGCGCGCACCAGCCTTCGCTGTGTCCGATCGGTGAGCACGACTCCGACGAGGATCAATCCGCCTCCCAGGACGATGCCCAACTCGAGGCGCTCGTCCAAAGCGATGATTCCCGTGACCAGAGCGACCAGCGGCACGACATACCCGACCAGCGAGGCCCGTGTCGCAGAGACGTGCTGGAGCAGCCAGTAGAACATCATGAAGGGCAGGAAGCTGCCAACAGCCGCCATGTAGACAAGCAAGATCCAACCCGTCCCACTGATGCCCGATGGCACACCCTCAACGATCAGCATCGCAGCCACCAGGAGCACGCCTCCGGTGGCGAACTGCATACCCACGAGTTCGATGGGTTGGTAGAGGGCACGGTGGCGTTTCGCCCACACCCCACCGAAAGCAGCAGACACAACGGCAACGAGACCCAGCAGAAAGGCCGTCACTGGCTGGCCCTCGTCGCCGATGCCCGAATCTCCGATGAGGACGAGCAACGCCACTCCAGACAGCGCAATGGTCATGGCGGCGAACGTGCGGCCGTGGAAGGGCTCGTCGTCGAGCAGGAAGTGAGCCCAGATGGCGGTGCCCAGCGGTATCAACGCCGCCAGCAGCCCCACGAACCCGGCTGACGCGTACTGGTACGCCAGCGTGAACAGGATGAAAGGCACCGCGAGGTTGGTGACTCCCATGGCCATGCCGACGGACCAGGCCTGTCGGGATGGTCGGCGGCGGTTTCGCCTCCACACCAGGTACACGCCGATGGCGATGCCGGCCATCACCGATCGCAGCGTTGCGATGGCGTAGGGGGCCACGCCTTCCTCGAGTGCCGCCCGCGTGGCGACACCGGCGGTGCCCCAACCGAAGCTCGCCGCCGCGATCGCGATCCACGCTCGGGCACTCACCAGGTGAGGCTAGGCAGGGTTGACCACCCGGCGACATCCCGTCGCCTCCTCCGCAACATGGGGCCCCATCCCCCTGGCGGCCGTCCTGGGGCCCGGCGAATTTCCGTCGCCTGCTCCGCAACAGGGGGCCCCAACGGCGTTGTCTTCCCGGCGACATCCCGTCGCCTCCTCCGCAACATGGGGCCCCAACCCCATGGCGGCCGTCCAAAGAATCGACCACCGACCATCGACCACCGACCACCGACCAGGGACTAGGGACTAGGGACCAGGGACCAGGGACTCACCAAGAGCCGCAGCCATCGTCGCCTGCCAGTATCTGCGGCGATGCATCTCGCTCAGCTCAATCTCGGTCGGATTCGAGGCCCGCTCGAACACCCTGCACTGCAGGACTTCGTCAACCTGCTGGAGCCGATCAACGCCCTTGCCGACGAGAGTCCCGGGTTCGTCTGGCGACTCCAGACCGACGAGGGCGACGCCACGGCGATCCGGGTCTTCGGAAACGACATGTTGCTGGTCAACTTGTCCGTCTGGGAAGACGTCGAGAGTTTCCGGACCTTTGTGTTCGGTGACGAGCATCGGGCGGCCCTGCGGAGACGGGCCGAGTGGTTCGCCAAGATGGATCCCCCTCACACCGTGCTGTGGTGGATCCCCGAAGGCCACGTCCCCACCGTGGAAGAAGCCAACGAGCGCCTGGCACTACTGCGTTCCCGGGGAGCCACGGCTCAAGCGTTTCCGTTGGTGCGGCCGTATCCAGAACCGAGTTCTCAATAGCTGCCAGCTACCAGCTACCAGCTACCAGCTACCAGCTACCGGCTGCCAGCCAGGGACTAGGGACTAGGGACTACCTCTTCCTCCGCAGCCCTCGAGCCACCAACCCGAGCAGGCTGTCTCGTCTCATCGTGGTGGGTGCCGGGGCCGGGACCGTCTGTGCTGGGGTCCCGGATGCTGCTGGTGTTGCTGGTTGTCTGCGCTCGAGTTGCTCTCGCAGGTCGGTGAGTCGCTCCTTGAGGAAGCCTGCTTCCGTTTCGGCCTTCACTGCCCGTTCGCGCGCCTCTGCCAATTGCTGGCCTGCCTCGTGGAGGTTGCCAAGCTGGTCGAGCATGCGGTCCCAGGCGTCTCGGGGCACGATCATGCTTCCTGCCGGAACATCTGGCTGAAGAACCGGAGCGGTTGGCGGCGCCGACGGCATAGCGGCGGCCGCCCGGGCCTGACGCATCTCGGTGGCACGGTCGACGACGGCCTGAAGCAGCACCAGTCGGCCCTGGCTCGAGTCCTGAGCGGGCACCCGGCCACCATCCGCCCATGCCATGACCGTTGCCTCCGGGCTGTTGATTGCCGTCGCAGCCTCGGCCACAGTCACCCAGCTTGGGCCCGTTCCGCTACCTGTGGGTTGGTTGGTGGGACCAGTCGGCGCTCCGGGGAGGTCTTCGTGCGGAGGCGCCGGTGGTGGCGCGGTCGGTCGGCCAACTCGTCGCCGTAGCGCCTCTGTTTCCCACACGAATGCAGGATCCCGCTTCATATGGTCACGGTAGCTGGCGAGATCGGTGGGGGTGCCGTGCATCTCGTAGGATGACGACCTGGAGGGCCGGTGCCAAGACAACGATTCGACATTCCGAACGAGACCGAAGTGCGTGACCTCGTGCGCAGCATCGTCGACGGCATGCTGGCGCCCGAGGGTGCGTCAGCCGCCGAATCTGTGGTGCCTGACGGGTCGGAGCGCACCGAGCCCGCCGCAGGAGGCGTCGTGCCTTCGGAAACTATCGCCATCGGCGCCGACCATGGAGGGTTTCCTCTCAAGGAGAAACTGGCATTCCGGCTGCGGGAAGCAGGTCACGAGGTGGTCGACTGTGGAACCGACTCCACCGAGGCGGTGGACTATCCGGACTTCGCCGAGGCAGTGGCCCGGCTCGTCGGGTCCGGCGAGTGCGCCGCTGGGATCGTCGTCGACGGTGCGGGCATCGGCTCGGCCATGGCGGCCAACAAGGTGCCCGGCGTCCGTGCCGCGCTCTGTTACGACCTGTCTACGGCTCGCAACAGCCGTGAGCACAACCACGCCAACGTTCTCACCCTCGGCGCCGGGTTGATCGGTGATGGCCTCGCCTGGCAGATCGTCAATGAGTGGCTGGCCACGCCGTGGGGTGAGGGTCGCCATGCCCGGCGTGCTGCCAAGATCGACGCCATCGAAGCGGGAGCGCGCTGATGGATCGTGAACGTCTCATCGAGGCCGTGACCCGGGAGGTGCTTGCTGCGCTGTCGGGCGGTGTCGATTGGTGCTCGACACCCGAGCAGGTGCGCGCGGTGGTGGCCAACGGCGCCGATCGTGTCGCCTACCACGGCGACGCCGCCGACGTGCCGCTCGACATGGCTCAGTACATCGATCACACCTTGCTCCGCCCTGATGCCACTGCAGACGAGATCGACACGCTGTGTGCCGAAGCCCGTACCTACGGGTTTGCCTCGGTATGCATCAACCCCACCTGGGTCAAGCGGTCAGTGGACAACCTGCGCGGGAGCGACGTTCCCGTCGCGTCTGTGATCGGGTTTCCCCTCGGGGCAACGACGGCGGAGAGCAAAGCCATGGAAGCCCGTCGGGCTCTTCGCGACGGGGCGCGCGAGATCGACATGGTCATCAACGTCGGGGCACTCAAGTCGGGGCTCCACGAGATCGTGCGCGACGACATCGCCAAGGTGTCGGATGCGTGTCACGAATCTGGCGCTCTCAACAAGGTCATCATCGAGACGGCACTGCTCACCGACGAGGAGAAGGTGCAGGCCTGCCACCTCGCCAAACAAGCGAAGGCCGACTACGTCAAGACCAGCACCGGCTTCGGTCCTGGTGGCGCCACCGTCTACGACGTAGCGTTGATGCGCGAAACGGTAGGTCCGGAAATGGGCGTGAAGGCGTCCGGGGGAGTTCGGACCGCACAAGATGTCGAGGAGATGATCGCGGCAGGCGCGACGCGCATCGGTGCGTCGGCCGGAGTCGCCATCGTCTCGGGAGATGAGGAGAGCGATGACCAGCGGTATTGAGCTGAGGACTTACTGCTTCCTCGACAACCTTCAGCCGCAGTACGCCGCCTTCCTGGGCACGATCGCCCAGGGGTTCCTACCACTTGCCGGCGATGCGTCTCTGTACGTCGAGGTCGCCCCGGGGATCGAGATCAACCGGCTGACGGACATCGCCCTCAAGGCCACCGCGGTGAAGCCGGGGATGCAGATCGTCGAGCGCTATTACGGGATGCTCGAGATTCACTCACCCGATCAGCACGAAACCCGGGCCGCGGGCGATGCGATCCTCGAAGCGATCGAGCACACCGAGGAAGATCGGATCAAGCCGAGGATCCTGTCGAGCCAGATCATCCGCCGCATTGATGATCACCAGGCGCAGCTGATAAACCGCACCCGTCACGGTCAGATGCTCATCCCGGGCCAGACGCTCTATGTGATGGAGGTCGAGCCCGCCGCCTACGCTCCTCTTGCCGCCAACGAGGCCGAGAAGGCTGCTGCGATCAATGTCCTCGAGGTGAGGGCCTTCGGATCGATGGGTCGCGTATACCTCGGCGGCGAGGAACGGGACATAGATGTGGGCTGGCGTGCAGCCGTCGCCGCCATCGAGGGCCTCGAAGGCCGCCCGATAGAGAAGTGAACAGAAACCAAACAGGAAGGTAAGGAGCACCATGCCGGAAGCTCTGGGCATGATCGAGAGCCGTGGCTTTGCCGCGACGGTCGAAGCCGCCGATGCAATGGTCAAAGCGGCCAAGGTCGAGCTCGTCAGCTACGAGAAGACTGGTGGCGGATATGTCACCGCCGTCGTCCGTGGTGACGTCGCTGCTGTGAAGGCAGCCGTCGATGCCGGCGTGCGGAATGCGGAGAAGGTCGGCGAGGTCGTCGCTAGCCACATCATCGCTCGTCCGCACCTCAACATCGACCTGGTCCTCCCGCTCGGGCGGACCGAGGAGGCCGAGGCCGAACTCGGCTGACGGAGGTCGACATGCAACTCGGAAGGGTGGTTGGCACCCTTGTCGCCAGCCGCAAAGAACCGCGGATGGAGGGCTTGACCTTCCTGGTCGTGCGCGTCCTCGATACCGACGACACCGAGACCGGCGGGTATGTGATCGCTGTCGATGCCGTCGGAGCCGGTGTCGGTGAGGTCATCATGTATGCGTCGGGCAGTTCGGCCCGCCAGACCGAGATGACGCGTGACCGGCCATGTGACGCCGTGATCATGGCGATCGTCGACACCTGGGAAGTCGGCGGCGAGGAGCAGTTCCGCAAGTGAGAGACGCCCTACCCGAGTCTGATGTCCAGGAGATCATCGCCCGGGTACGGGGCCGGATGGCGGCCCACGAAGGCGCCGACCGACCGGCTGCGGCGATGCAGGCCGCTGCTTCCGTTTCCGCCAGTGTTGTGGAGACGGGTGACGGGATCTTCCCCACCGTGGACGCTGCGGTTTCGGCCGCGATGCGGGCCTACACCTACTACCACGACATGGGTCTCGACGTTCGGCACAAGGTCGTCGAGGCCATTCGAACGTCGATGCGAGAGCACGGTGAACGTCTGGCCTACGAGGCGCGCGAGGAGACCGGTCTCGGTCGAGCTGCCGACAAGGTCGTGAAGAACCGGCTCGTGACGACCAAAACCCCCGGCCCCGAGGATCTCGACCCTCAGGTCGTCACCGGCGACTCCGGGATGATGATCACCGAGTACGCCCC
>JABDMN010000285.1 GCA_013001485.1 Acidimicrobiia bacterium | reverse complement strand
GGTGAAGTCAGCGCGAGTCGGTGTCGTTGTGCTCCATCCGTTGCCCAACTACATCCCCGCCCTCCCGATCAAGATGTACGAGTACATGGCCGCCGGTATCCCGGTGGTGGCGTCTTCCGGCACGTTGTGGGGTGACACGATCAAAGAGCTGCGTTGCGGATTGGTCGTCGATCCGCTCGACCCCCAGGCCATCGCCGACGCCATCGACTCGCTCCTAGCGGACGCCACCACGGCCGCCGCCATGGGTGCCCGGGGACGAGCGGCCGTCGAGAAGGATTTCAGCTGGGAGGCTCAGGGCGCGGAGCTTGTCGGTCTCTACGAGAGGATCGCGCCGAGGGATGTGGCAGGGTGACGGCACCTCAGGCCCAGACCCAGATCCAGCGCCTCCGCCAGGCGATCGAGCCGCATGTGCCCGAGTTGGAGGCAACCGCGGCCTTGTCGTTCGGGCTCTTCTTGCTGGCGGGCAGCTTCAAGCAGGCCGACCTTCTGAGCTGGATCCCGTTCGACCTCACCGTGGCGTTCCTTGCCATCTGCGGGCTGGCGGCACTCGGCCTGGTCGTCGTCGATCCGCGACGGTTGCGGGGCCTGCGCGGAGGCCTCCTGCTGACCCTCGTCTTCGTGTTGTTCGCCGCCGGCATTTTTGGCTCCGAGCCGGGATACGGGCACAGCAAAGTCATCCGCCTGTACACGGTGACCCTCTTTGCTGCGGGTGCCCCCTTCGTGATCGTGGCAACAGCTGAGACTCGACGGTTGTTGCTGCGGACGTTCCTCGTTGTCGGCCTGGTCCTCGCAGTCGTGGCATTCGTTGCGTATGCCTTTGGTGATCCACGCCCGAGGCGTCTCAGAGTTCCCGGCACAAACGAGGCAACCGTGGGGAGAACAGCCGCGCTGGCCCTCGCTGCTCTGCTCGCGATGCCTCTGCGGAGTCTCGACCGCAGACTGCGCATCGCGCTGACTGGTTTGGTGGCTGCCGGGTTGGTGTTCGCCGGTTCGCTCGCTCCGATGCTCGGGGTCATGGTCACGGTTGCGGTGCTGGGATTCCGTGGCGCGTTCAGGGTCGAGTGGAGGGCGATCATCCGGGTAAGTGCCTTCCTGGCAGCAACGTTCACGCTTCTCGTCCTGGTAGGTCCGATCGATTCGGCGGGACGAATCATCCAATTCGCGGGAGGAAATGTTGGCGAATCGGGTACGGCTCGGCTGGACGCTTTTTCGAGCTCTGTCGAGGTGGTCGGTCAGGAACCTCTGGGTATCGGATGGGGCGAGTTCTCGAACGAGGTCGAGGTGGAGGTGTGGGAGGGGTTCGATCGGCAGTTCGCCCACAACATCGTCATCGAGGTTCTTCTCGAGGCTGGCTGGGTGCCAGGAGTGGTCTTTTCTGCCGTGGTGGTCATGGCTTTGATGACAGCTGTTCGCGCCGGTCGTGAGGACGAGACCGTTGAAGGCGTGCTCGCCGTCCTTGTCCTGGCCCTCGTGATCGCGTTGTTCTCGGGCGACGTCAACGACAACAGGGTTCTGTTTGCCGCTCTGGGAATGGCTTTCGCCCTCGAACTCGGGGTCCCGGGTTCGACGGGTGACGCTTCCTAGACTTCGCGCCGACGACCACTAGGAGACATGCAGCGACTCGTCATCATTGGGGCCGGAGGGCTGGGTCGCGAGGTGCTCGACGTCGTCGAGGCTGTCAACGCTGTTGATCCGACGTATGACTTCGTGGGATTCCTCGATGACGGCGATGTGGACGACGATGCTCTCGTGAGAAGGGGGGCGTCGGTTGTCGGTGTAGTCGACGATCTCCCTGGCCTCGACGCTGCCTACCTGCTGGGGGTCGGATCGCCCGCGGGCAAGGCGAACCTCGATGCGAAGACACTGGCCTGGGGGTGCTCCGCTCCCGTCCTTGTTCACCCCGATGCGACAATCGGCGGCGACGTACGGCTGGGCGAAGGAACGATCCTCACAGCCGGGGTTCGCATCACGACCAACGTGACAGCAGGCCGACACGTGCTGTTGAACCTGAATGCGACGGTTGGGCACGACTCAACCATTGGTGACCATGTGACCGTGGCCCCCGGCACGTACATCAGCGGCAACGTAGCCCTCGCCGACGGCGTGGAGCTGGGCACCGGTGCTGCTGTTCTCCCCGGTGTCACGATCGGCTCTCGCACGATGGTCGGTGCCGGAGCGACCGTCACTCGTGACCTGCCGGCCGGGGTCACGGCTGTTGGTACGCCGGCCAAGCCCCTCGGGCAATGAGCTCTTGCTCGCCGTACCGCGGCAAACGTTTCTTTGATGTCGTGCTCCTCGTTGGGCTCTCAATTCCCGTGTTCGTCGTCGGACTCGTGTGCGCCGTGGCCGTCAAAGCGACATCGCCAGGTCCGGTGTTCTTCAGGCAGGCCCGGGTGGGGCGCGACGGCGCCGACTTCGAGGTGTTCAAGTTCCGCACGATGGTGGACGAACCCAACCCCCTGTTCCCCGATGACCAGCGGATCACGTCAGCGGGTCGATGGCTTCGGCGCTTGTCGCTGGACGAGCTACCCC
>JABDMN010000254.1 GCA_013001485.1 Acidimicrobiia bacterium | reverse complement strand
GGATACGAGCACTCGCCTTACTACCCTCACGCTCATGGTCGACAAGGTCCTCCTTGCACAACCCCGCGGCTTCTGTGCCGGCGTCGAGATGGCCATCAAGTCCCTGACTTGGATGGTCCGGGTCTTCGAGCCGCCCGTGTACTGCTACCACGAGATCGTTCACAACGCAGCGGTCGTCGAGGCTTTCGAGCGAGCCGGGGTTCTGTTCGTCGACGACATCGGATCCGTGCCGGATGGAGCGCCAGTGATGCTGTCGGCCCACGGCTCGGCACCTGAGGTCGTTGAGCATGCCGGTCAGGTCGCTGCCGTCATGGTCGATGCCGTCTGCCCTCTGGTGACCAAGGTCCACCACGAGATCAAGAAGCGAGCGGATGCCGGCTACGACATCATCTACGTGGGGCACGAGGGGCACGATGAAGCCGTCGGCGCCGTGGCAGAAGCACCGACCGCCGTAACACTCGTGGACCCGGATGATGGTCTCGGCGACTTCAGCCCGACAGATGCCGACCGAGTCGCCCTCGTCGCCCAAACAACTCTGGGGATGTTCGAGTGGGAGGACGTGCTCGGCTCCGCCACCGAACAGTTTCCTCAGCTCTGGACGGCTCGCAAGAGTGACCTGTGTTACGCCACCACCAATCGCCAGACGGCGGTACAGGAACTCGCCAGACAGTCAGACCTCGTGCTCGTCGTCGGATCCGAGAACTCATCGAACACCAGCGCTCTGGTCCGAGTTGCCCGTCTCACCGGCGCGGAGGCCCATCGCGTCGATGGCCCCGAGTCGATCGACCCTGATTGGCTCGCCGCTGCCGATGTCGTGGGGATCACTGCCGGAGCGTCGGCACCCGAACAACGGGTGCGAGACGTCATCGAAGCCGTCTCGCCTGGCGAGGAGGCCCGCCCGATCGCCGTGACGGACGAGAACGAGTACTTCCCTCTCCCCGCGTCGCTGCGCAGGCTTGTCGGAACCCTCCAGGCTCTCGTCGAAGGCGCCTACGCAACGTCCGAGCCGGGACTCCCCGGTCCGCTCGACGACGATCGAGGGCGCAGCGCCGCTCAATCTCTCGACCTGCTCGGCGTCTAGAGGGCCGCCCGCACCTTCTCCAGCACCGCGGCCACAACCTCTTCGAGACTCATGTCGGTGGTGTCGAGGACCAGTGCGTCTTGCGCTGGCTTCAGCGGCGAGACGGTTCGAGCCGAGTCTGCGGTGTCGCGAGCGGCCAACGAGAGCTCGATGTCGGTGACTGCCTTGCCTGCCGCTTCCTCATCACCCGACCGACGCTGCGCACGAACTGTGGCGTCCGCTGTCAGGAAGATCTTCACCGCGGCGTCGGGGAACACGACCGTGCCGATGTCGCGGCCCTCTACGACCGCGTCACCATGGTCGGCCACCCACAGCCGTTGCAGACCGACGATCGTTTCACGGAGATCACCCACTGCCGACACTGCGCTCACGGCCCCAGTCACTTCATCGGACCGAACCGCGTCGGTGACGTCAGCGCCGTTGAGCGACACAACGCCGTCGGCGAAGTCGATGTCAATCCCGGAAGTGGCCCCGAGAACGGCGCATGGGTCTCCGGGGTCCACACCCGCCACCAGTACCGCCAGGGTCGCTGCCCTGTAGGTGGCGCCAGTGTCGAGATACGCGAAGCCAAGCTCGGAAGCCACCCGGCGGGCGACTGTGCTCTTCCCGGAGCCTCCTGGTCCGTCGATGGCTACGACGACCACAACGACTCCAGGTCGGCATAGAAGGTCGGCCACGAAACCGCGGCCACATCGGGATCGCCGATCTCGACGGGTCCCGCCGCGGTCGCCGCGACAGCCGCAGACATGGCAATGCGATGGTCGTGATCCGTTTCGACGCGACCCTGGCTCAACCCACCGGTACCGGTGATGGTGAACCCGGCGGCTGCCTCTTCCGCCGTGCCCCCGAGAGATCTGATCATGGCAACCGTGCTGGCAATGCGGTCGCTCTCTTTCGCCCGCAGTTCGGCGGCATCGGCAACGCCTGTGACTCCGGACGCAAAGGCGGCCACGACGGCCAGCAGCGGCAGCTCGTCGAGCGCGGCAGCGGCAAGCTTGCCCTGTATGCGGCAGCCGGTGAGCGGGGCATGGCGAACGCGTACGTCGCCGACCGGCTCCCCCATCTCGTCGCCCGTGATCGATCGATCGACAGTCGCCCCCATGGCTTCGAGAACGTCGAGAAACCCGACCCTGCCCGGGCTGAGGGCAATCCGCTGCACGGTGAGGTCAGAGCCTGGGGTGATGGCTGCGGCGGCGAGCAGAAATGCGGCCGAAGACGGGTCTCCGGGCACGTGATAGCGGAATGGAGGGATGGCTCCGGGTTCGACGCGGAACCGGGTGGCGGTTTCCATCTCTCCGAGCCCGAGCGGTCCCAGGAATCGTTCCGTGTGGTCGCGGAAACCGGGCGCCGAGTCGACCCGTGATGGTCGGTCTCCCTGGAGAGCGGCGAGTGTGAACGCGGTTCGCAGCTGGGCCGAAGCCATCGCAATGGAGACGTCGGCGCCCCGCAGCCCTCCACCGACCACGGTCACGGGAGCGGTGCCACCCGGCGAGGTCGACACCCGTGCTCCGAGGATTTCGAGGGGTCCGACAAGACGACGCATGGGTCGCCTCGATAGCGAATGGTCGCCGACCATGGTGCTCGTGAACGGTCGGCCGGCCAGCGCCCCCGCCAGCAGCCTCAACGTGGTGCCGCTGTTGCCACAGTCCAGATCGTCGAGTGGCGCGGTCCAGCCACCGATACCTGGTGAGGAGACCACATCGTTGGTGATGTCGACGCCCAGTGCCTGCAGCACCTGCCGGGTCGACTCGATGTCCTCTCCAGGGCCGAGACCCTCCAGATGTGACTCTCCCTCGGCCATGGCGGCGAAGATCAGTGCTCGGTGCGACAACGACTTGTCGCCGGGCACGGAAACCAAGCCCCGAGCGGGACCAGGAAACGGTCCGACTGTGCGTGTGTTATTCGTCATCTGGCACCGATGCGGCAGCGTAGAGGGCGTTCACTTCGGCGGGGGTGAGAGCCCTGCTCAGCCCTGGCCTCAGCTGCCCGTCACGCAGGGGGCCGACCGCAGTTCGGGTGAGGCTGACGACCTCGCATCCGATAGCCTCGCACATGCGCCGCACCTCGCGGTTGCGGCCCTCGGTCATGACCAACTCGACGAGCACCCGGTCACCACTGCGATCGAGTTCGCGAACCGAACGAGCCGCGGCAGGCCCGTCCTCGAGCTCCACTCCCGACTCCAGGGCTGTCAGATCTGCGGTGGTGGGCGCACCCGACACCAGCGCGACATAGGTCTTGGTCACTCCGTACCTGGGGTGAGTCACGAAATTGGTCAGCTCGCCGTCGTTGGTGACGAGGACGAGACCCTCGGAGTCTGCATCGAGGCGCCCCACCGGCCACACGCGGGTGCCGGCGCCGACGAGGGCAACCACCGTCTCCCGTCCGTGGGTATCAGACGCGGTGGAGACGACGCCAACTGGCTTGTACACGAGGTGATAGACGAGGTCGGGGTCGACCGGAATCCTCTTTCCGTCGATCTCGACGACAGCGCCCGAAGGATCGATCCGTTGTCCAACTTCGGCGGGCGTGCCGTCGACGGTGACGCGGCCCTGTCGGATGAGGTCCTCCGCCCGGCGTAGCGAGGCGGTCCCGGACCGTGCAATCAGCTTGTGGATTCGTTCGATGACGACTCCGGGCGGAATGGCCGCTCCAGTGCCTCGACCACCTCAGCAGGCGGCACGTGATCGGCGAGAGGGGGAAGTTCGGCAAGCGTGTCGAGCCCAAGCTTCTCTAAGAACAAGGTGGTCGTGCCGTAGAGAATGGCTTGACCCGGACCCGGATCCCTGGCGATCTCCGTCACCAGACCGCGTCGTTCAAGAGTCTGCATCGCTCGCTCGGCGTCGACACCCCGGATCTCCGACACCTGACCTCTGGAGACGGGCTGCTTGTAGGCGACCACGGCAAGGGTCTCGAGAGCCGCCGGTGACAGGCGGGTGGCAGACTCGGTGGCAGCGAACCTCTCCAGATATGGGCGGGCTTCGGGCCGCGCGAACATGCGCCATCCGCCGCCGACCCGGCGCAGGACCACTCCAGAGTCCCGGCTGACGAGGTCGTCGGCAAGACCCTCGAGCTCGGCCTCGACGTCGGTTCTGGCCACCTCGAGCACTTCGGCCAGCTCGGACGTGGAAACCGGGCTCTCGGCGACAAACAGGATCGATTCGATCAACGCTCTGGTCTCCATCATTGGCTCCATTCGCTCAGGCTGAAGCCTTCGATCGGCCCGTCGCCGGTAGCGGCAACCTCGATCGGCTGGAGCCTGTCGCTCTGACTCAACCGGATGACGCCCCACCGCACCAGCTCGAGAAGGGCAAGGAAGTACGCGACAACCTCAACCGGTCGTTCGCAGTGAGCGACCAGCGAGTCGAAGTCCGTGAGAACGTCGGCAGCCACCCGCGACCGCAGATCCGCGATTGCCTGGTCCACACTGGGTAGCTCGAGATCGAGATGGTCGAGATCCGGCTCCGCACCACGGTTGATGACGCTGTTGGCGAGCCTGCAGAAACGCTCCGGACTGATCGTCAGAGAGAGCTGGGGCGGCGGCGGCACGATGTCTGGATCGAGCCCCACCATCCGGGGGACGAAATCCTGGTTGGTGGAGAACCGGTGGGCGAGAACGGCGGCAACATCTTTGAAGGTGAGACAGGCCAACAGGCGCGCAAGAAGCTTGTCGCGCTCCTCAGCGAGAGCGAGCTCCTCGTCGAGGTCGACGTCGCGGCTGCCGGGAAGCAGGAACCTCGCCTTCAACTGGATCAGGGTCGAAGCGATGAGCAGGAACTCCGACGTCACGTCGAGGTCGAGTGCCCGCATCTCGTCGAGGTAGGCGACGTACTCGGCGACGAGGTCGCTCAGCGACAGCTCGGTGATCGTCAACTGCTGTGACGTGATCAGCTGCAGCAGAAGATCCACCGGGCCCTCGAACACCCTGGTTTTGACGTGGTAGCTCACGGGCGCGAAGCGTAGTTGCCGGTGGCTGCAGCTCCTGGGATCACGCGACGTGATCTGCCTCGGCGAGGATGCTCCAGGACTGCTGGTCCTGGCCCTCAGGAAGTGGTCCCGGGTGCCCTGCGGCGAACGCAATCGCCAGGGACGGCGCGAAGGCCTCTTTGAGCTCTGCAGCTCCTCGTTGTCCATGGTCCCGATAGATCAAGTAGCGACCGCGCAGGGGAAACCGGATGCCTCCTAGGGCCGTGGCCAACGACCGTCCCACGGCCCCGAGATCGGCATGCCGCTTCCCCACGTCGTGAAGGAGCGCCGCAACCACGGCGTCCTGGCTCCCACCCATCGCGGCGGCCCGGGTGGCCACGTCCACGGCGTGACGTTGATCCTGCGGCGCCTGGGCGAAGAAGAGAGCGGAAGTGGCCGGCTCCAACCTGACCTGGACCCACGTCTGCTCGCGTGGCGACAGCGGACGCGCTCGAAGGAACCCAAAGAATCGACGGATGAGGTGCGGAAGGAGCCTCAGGGCAGGCTGGACTTGCAGTCGACGCACAAGGTCGAGGTTGGCCGGAACTGCATGCGATCGGCGCCGATGTTCTTGCCACAGCTGTTACACACGCCGTAGTGACCCTCATCGAGATCGTTGAGGGCCGAATCGACATCACCAAGCAGGATCATGAGGTTCTCGACGAGACCGAGGACCTCGGTCCGCTCAGCGGTTGCTGCGGCCGCATCCGCAAAACCGTCACCAAAGTCGGTGTCGGCCTTCAGTTCGCCCTTCTCGGTTGCACCGAGCTCGTCGAGCTGGTGCACGATCTTCTCGCGCTCATCATTGAGCTCTGCGCGAGCGGCGTCATAGTCGATCGTCATTTCGGTCACCTACTTGGGGATGGCGGCGTTCGGTCGCTCACCTGTATCAATCGGAAGGTGACGCCGACTCCTTGACCTGACCGCTCTCAACGGCTTCGGGGGTGGGAAGTCATGTACACCTCGAGCAGATGCTCGGGCGTCACCCGGGTGTAAATCTGTGTGGTCGAAATACTAGCGTGCCCAAGCATTTCCTGGACCGTTCTGAGGTCGGCCCCACCCTGAACCATGTGCGTGGCAGCGGAGTGTCTGAGGACATGTGGGGA
>JABDMN010000216.1 GCA_013001485.1 Acidimicrobiia bacterium | reverse complement strand
GTCGTCGACGTGCCCAGGCGCGACGTGCTCCTGGCCTGGGACATCAAGACTCAGACCATCAAAGAGCCCCTGGACCGCGAAGTGGAGGGCTCGCTGGCCAACACCCTCCCGAGCGTGCCGCTGTTCGGCGCCGCGGGCCCGGGTATGGGCGGCATGAACGTGATCGCTGCGGCGGGCGGCGGCACGACCCCCACCGATATCTTCAATAGCGTCAACCCGTCGATCTGCCCGGCAACTGGTGCCTGCGGCACCGTCGGTCAAATCTACGCCGGCGCGTTCGTGGCCCCCAACTACCAGATCGACACTCCGAATCCGGCCGACGGTGGCGACCCGGTGCCCGGCCCATGGTCGGCTCCCCTGCGTCCCGACAAGGTCGGCGACGCGGTGATCTCGGTGACCGCATTCACTCCCAACACCGCGATCATCGAAAAGCCGGCCGGCGGCTGGCCGGTAATCATCTTTGGCCACGGCATCACTCGATCCCGCCTCGACGTGTTTGCCGTCGCCTCGCAGCTGACCGCTTCCGGCTTTGCGGTCATTACCCACGACTGGGTCGCCCACGGCGATCCCCGGAGCCCGCTCGGGGCTGGCCGCGCCGTGCAGATCGATTTCGACTCCCCGCAATGTCAGGGCCAGCCCGATCCCACCGACCGAGATACCGGTGGCATCACCTGCTACGGCGGATTCTTCAGCTCCGACCTGGCCGCTAGCCGCGACAACTTCCGGCAGTCAGCACTCGACACGATGTCGTTGGTCAATAGCCTCGAGACCTGCACCGGTGGCGCTTGCGGCGGCGACTTCGACGTCGACTCAGCCCGCGTTGGTTTCCTCGGTCAATCGCTGGGCGGCATCATCGGCACCATCGTCGTAGCGATGAGTCCGGACATCAAGGCCGCGGTCTTCAACGTCACAGGCGTTGGCCTGTCCGACGTCATCGAGAGCACTCAGAGCAAGCTACTGCAGTGCCCGCTCATCGACGCCTTGATCCTGGCGGGCGTGATCGACGGTGACCTCTCCGACCCCGGCTCGGGCACCGGCACTTGCTTTGGCGACGACTGGAAGACCGACCCGCGGTGGGTCGCCTTTGCCAACACCGCCCGCTGGATCCTCGATCCCGCCGACGGCGTCAACTACGTCGACCGGCTGGTCGGCCGTGCGGTCTTCGTCCAGGAGGTCGATGAAGACGAGACCGTTCCCAACGTCAGCACCGCCAACCTGGTCCAGCTCCTCGGCACGACCGCCATCGAGGCCGCCGTCTATACCGGCACTCCGATGCCGCCGAACCCAACGGGTGCGGTGCTCAGCGGTAGCCGCGGCCCGCTGCACCTCCGCTATCTGACCGTCGATACCCCGGCGCCCAATACCTACGGTCACGGCTCGCTGCTGGCCCCGCCTGGAGATTCCGGCGCCGCCGGCCAGCTGGGCACCGCCCAGATGCAGACCGACGCCATCACCTACCTGATCCTGAGCCTGTAGAGGTACCGCCATGCGCAAGCTAGTCACCATTGTCTCGCTAGTCATCGCCAGCGCCTCGGCGCACGCCGGCGGCCTGATCCTCAACGACCACGGCGCCAGCGCCACCGGCCGCGCCGATGCGGTGGTCGCCACCGTCGATGACGGCTCGTCGATCTTCTACAACCCCGCCGGAATCGCCCACAAGAAGGGCGTCAACGTCTACTTCGGCGGCAGCTTGATCTTGCCGTTCGCCTCGTTCACCGAGGAGTCGACCGGCCAGGTCACGGACGCCGAACGGCCGACCACCGTCACCCCGACCTTCTACATCCACGGCGAGCTGGCCAACAACCTGTTCGTCGGCATCGGTGCCTACGCGCCCTTCGGCTCGTCTTCGGCGTGGCCGGCCAGCTCCCCCGGCCGAGAGCAGTCCCGGGAGAGCACCCTGCGCACGGTGTTCATCTCGCCGGTGCTCGGCTTCAACCTGTCCGAGCTGGTGCCGGGAACCCTGACCGTTGGCGGCGGCTTCGACCTCGTCCCCGCCGACGTCGATTTGCGCCGCGATCTGCTCTTCGGAGAGGACGTCGGGACCCTTCGCCTGGGCGGCGATGGCCTGGGCTGGGGCAGCCGTTTCGGCATCCAGTACGCTCCCACCGAGGACCTGGCTTTCGGCTTTACCTACCGATCGACCGTCGGCATCGACTTCGGCGGCGACGGCGACTTCGACATCGATCCGCCCTACCGCTCGGAGCTGCCCCCGGACGGCAAGATCGAGGCGTTCATCAAGCTGCCGCGCTCGATCCTGGGCGGCGTGTCGTACCGGCCAATCCCTCAGCTCGAGGTCGAATTCGACCTCAACTGGATCGACTGGCGCGACCTCGAGACTCTCGACATCACCCTGCCCGATGGCGAGGTCACCTCCATCGACTACCAGTGGGACGACGTCTTCGTGCTGCGGCTGGGAGCCGAGTACTCGCTTCCTCATCTCGGCCTCGACCTTCGTGCCGGTTACGCCTACGACCCGACCCCGGTTCCCGATGAGACCCTCGGCTTCGCGCCGCCCGACGCCGACCGTCACGTGCTATCGGTTGGCGCCGGCTACCAGCTGCCACAGAACTTCTTCGTCGACGTCGGCATCCTGTACGGAATCCCGGTCTCGAACACCACCTCTGACGAGCCCCTCCGACCGCAGATCAAGGGCGAGTTCGACATCACCTTCCTGGTCACCGCACTGAGCATCGGCTACCGGTTCGGCGGCCAACCCCAGCAACCCGCCATCGGCACCGGCACCGTGGCCCGCAAGTAGCTACTCGAAGCGCAGGCGACCGAACCGGCTGGCGCGATGGAAGTTGCCCTTGCCGAGGATTGGCGACCAGCTCAGTGAATCGCGCTGGCCGTCGCGAAAGCTATAGAGGTTTGCCTTCCAGACCTGGCCGGTGGTCGGAGCCGAAACACCCTCGAAGGCAACCCACGGTAGGGCCAGCTCGACGGTGTAGCGGTCACTGTCCCGGGCAACCGCACGCTCGAGCCTCGCGCTCCAGTCCTGGTGACCGAAGCGCTTGTTGCCCTTTGGCCCGGTGATTGGTCGGTTGTAATCATCGAAGCGGGTGTCCCAGACCGCGCCCGCTACATCGACCTGGACCTCGAAGTAGTTGCGATTGTCGGCTCGGTCCCCTGGCTGC
>JABDMN010000215.1 GCA_013001485.1 Acidimicrobiia bacterium | reverse complement strand
TGGGTCGACCTCGACGGAGACGGTGAGCGCGAGGTAGTCGTCACCGTGTCCAACAGCGAGGTCGGAGCTGCGATCAAGGCCTACTCCGAGGACGGCCAGCTCCGGTACGCCGGGCCGCCGATCGGTCAGGGCAACCGGTGGCGGCACCAGATCGCCTTTGCCGACTTCGGCGCCGGTCGGGCCCAACTCGCCATCGTCACAACGCCGCACATCGGTGGCATCGTCGAGTTCTACGACATCAACGGCGACGGTTCGATGAGCGCAGCCGCCCGGCTCTCGGGGTACACGACCCACGGCATCGGCTCACGCAACCTCGACGGAGGCCTCGCCGGCGACTTCGACGGTGACGGCGTCACCGAGCTTGTCGTGTCCACTCAGGACCGCATGGCCATGGTCGGTCTCATCAACCAGGACGGCGAGGTGGTCGAGGCGTGGCGCATCGACCTGGAGTCCCGTCGTGTCGCCAACCCCACCGCCGTCGTTGCCGGCACCGGCGAGCTGGTCCTCATCGTGGTCACGGAGGACTCGGCCATCCGCACGTTCTGGCCGGAGTCCTTTGCGGTGAACCGCGACGCCTAGTTGGGTGAGCTGCTCTTGGGAGGCTTCACCTCGACCTTGCCCTTGATCAGCTCACGCGTGAAGTCACCGAGGAACGTGGTGTCCAGCAACGGCTCTCCGGTGTCCAGGTCCCACACCTTCATGCCGAACTCGTCGACCTGGAAGTCATCCGTCTCGTAGAGGTCGCCGTCGATCGCCGTGACCGAGAAGCCGTAGACGCCGTCGAAGTGCTTGATCTCAATGGTTCCCTCGTACCTCGCCAGGGCGCCCGTGATGACCAGCCAGTCGTAGTCGATCGACTTGACCTCGAGCTTGATGCCCTTGATCTTCAACTTCGTGTGGCCGTGAAGCTCGCCGTTCTTCTTGTACTTGGCGTGGAGGCCGAACTTGCCTTCCGTGTACTCGTCCTTGTCATCCATGACGAGAGCCGGATCCACGAGATACGTGCCAGGCGTGAGCTCGATCTCGCCCTTTGACTTCACGGAAGCGCCCTCCGGGTCGTAGGCGACCACGAACTCGTACAGATACTCGTCGAATGCGCCGGCAGAGTTCTCCAGGCGCACGCTGACCGTGTAGATGCCCGCCTCGTCGTAGTTGTGGGCGGCCGTGAGGATCCCCGAGCTGAAGGGCGGCGAGAGCACATCCGGCAGGTCAGGACCGGGGCCGTCCCAGTCGATCTCTGCGGAGACCACCTCACCGGTGAACGTCGCCTCGAGCGTGACATCACCCTCGAGGTAGCTCACCAACGCCGGGGTGACCGTCACTCCGGTGATCTGGGGCGGCTGCGGAACGACCGAATACGAGACGACGACGTCGTCCTGGTTGCCAACGTTGTCGACAGCGGTCACCGTGAAGGAGAAGTCGCCCACCGAATCCGTGGAAACTGGTGCACCTGCGGTGCACGATGCAACCCCGGAACCGGCATCGGAGCATTCGAAGGGCTCGAAGTCGACCGATTCGCCCTTGACCAGCGTCGCTCCCTGCAGGGCAGACGTGACGACCGGTGGGGAGCTGTCGACCAACAGCGTGGTCGTCTCTTCCTGACCATCCGTGGTCCGGACAACGAGAGTCACCGCTCCGTCTCCCTCGACGTCGAACGGACCGGTGTACTCGACGAATCCACCCGTACCGCCGATGTCGTACTCGGCTTCGACGCCTGGATCGAGTTGCAGCGCCACCTCAGCGGACGGCGCATACCACCCGGCGACGATGACACCATCGAGAAGGAGAAGCGGCGGCGGGGGCTCGGCGTCGGCCGTGATGAACAGGTCGGCCTTGTTGGAGCTCACGGCTACGTTCCCTGCGCTGTCGACCGCCTGCACGAAGTAGTCGATCCCGGTGCCGGTCGGGGTGCCGGTGAAGGGGGCGGAGCCACTCCAAAAACCCGCGTCGTTGAGGGCCAGGCTCACACCTGTCCACTCGTTCTCGCCTTCACGGAAGAGCACGTACACCCGCTCGACGTCGTTCGCCTTGTCGGTCGCCTTGACGCCGAACGTCAGAAGCGTTCCGGTCCCCACCGGGGTCTTGGTCGCCTCGACCCGCTTGATCGTCGGCGGCTTGAAGTCCGTTTCCGACAGCGGGCTGTAGAACACGAAGCCATCGAGGTTCGTGTAGAGCCGCTGAATGCCTTGAGTCTCGCTCGTGCTGCGGAACTGCCCAGGCACGAGGACGAGCTGGTCACGCAGCCCGTCCTTGGTCTGATAGCGATTGACTGCCTGGAGCGCAGACGGGAAGGAGCTGAGCACTGCCGGCTCGGGTTCGTTGGCGGCAAGGTCGACCGTCGCCTTGGAGATCACCGGGTCGAAGTTCGGGATGTCCTCCGAGCGGAGGTCGGTGATGAGCGCTCCGTGAGCGATGAGGTTCTCCTGCGTGGCGTTGATCTCGACCTTCGGCTGGATCGGCCGCAGCGGCGTGACCTGCGTGCCGTCATCGCTGTTGTAGGTGCCGTTCCCGTCGACGTCGACGAAGTAGTACGAGCCTCGCTCGTTTCCGGTCGCTTCGACGAGGTTGAGATCGAGATCGGGTCCACCGGGAAGGATCCCGAGGTCGACGTCGAATGTCGCCACCGTGAGCCCGGTCACCGGATCAGTGCCGGTCGGGAGCGGGTCGACAGGCGGCACCGGAGTCGGGTTCGCTCCAACTGAGTACATCGGCAACCCGTAGAAGGTCGCCTGCATGATGACCTTGTCATCGAAGGCGTCGTACAGCAGCTCACCGGATGCGTACCGGTGCTTGGCGTACTGCAGTGCTTCACCGATCGTCATCGACCCGTCGAGGTTGTCTGCGAAGTAGGCCATCAGCAGCTCGGATAGCGCAACCGCCTCGGTGTCGCCGTACCCGTAGCCGGTGTTCGCTGCGTAGACCGCACCCTGCTCGGCGAACGTCTGCGCCCAGTCCCGCTCGACGGCGTCTCCGGCCGGGCCGGTGTTCGGGTCGAGCGGCACGCCTGCGATCTGAATGTCGCTCACGCTCAAACCTGCGTGACAGCCCATCGAGAAGATGATCCCTCCGGCAAGCGTGTCAGGACCGGAGTCGATGACGTCCTGGACCGTCGCAAGACCGTCACCGAGCGTTGAACCGCCCGTATCCCCCACCGCAGGCTGTAGCCGGTTGTGGTCGAAGTGGGCGTTGATCGACATGATCGAGTAATCGCCGCTCAGCCAGTCGGCCACCAACACGGCGCGGTCCCAGAGGTCGTTGATGACCCGCGTGACCGGTCGAGCGGGAATGGTGTCGTCGAGCTGATCTGCCACAGCCTCACCACCGTCTATGAGGAAGTCGTAGGCCGTGACATAGGCGCTCGAGGTCGACGCAGGATCGAGAAGACCGCCGAAGTCGATGAACCGCTCGAGTGCCTGAACGATGTCGGCGGGACGCTCCACGAGTCGACCGAGCGCAACCTCGGTGATGTAGACCTCACGACCGTTGACGTCCAGCGGTGTCGGGTCGCCATAGGGGTCATCGGTGAACAGGTAAGACGCGTCGAGTGCCCGGCTGATCGGATCCGACAAGTCCCCGATGGTCGAGGCGTAGGTGTTCTCGTTGGAGAGGTACACCTCGTCAGGGACCCTGAACTGCGGGATCATCTCATCGCCGCCGACCACGACCACGTTCTCGATCGTCGGGTGGAGCGACCGGTAGTCGTCGACGAGGGCGGCGATCGAGCTCGCCACGCCGTTGGCCGCATCCACCGAGCACGGGTCGTTGTCCCAGTCTGTGTATGCGTTGTTGATGGCGAGGTTGTCGACGTCGTCGACCGCGACGATCACGCCCCGCACGCCAAGCCCGTTCGCAGTGGCCACATCCTGGAGGGCAACCATCACGGCGTTCGCCGCCGTCGCTCCGTAGGCCACCTCGAGCCGCTGACGGTTGACGAGGAAGAGCGAATTCACGCCTGGAGGTACGGCGCCCGTGACACCAGGCGTGCCCCCGGCCAGACCCGGCCACTCACACTGCGGGAGATCCCCGGGCTCGACGACCCTCATCCGGAAGGAGTAGGGCGTAGCGCTCGAAGCGCCGTTGTAACCCGTCACCTGGAAGTAGTAGTCGCCGGCGACCCGGATCGGCTCGGTCTCGATGCGTTCGTTGCGGGTACCGCGCTGTGCCGAGACGGTGTGCACGACGAACCCCGGCTCGTCGAGCAGGTCTATGTCGCCGACCGCTTCGGCCGAGGTCTCCTCGAGACTGAGGATGTCGACACCTTCGTCGTCGACGGCGGCAGCGGACCGGTCGGCAGAGTCCCGCAGCTGCGTCGCTGCCGGTGCGTAGAGGACGAGGTCGTAGTCGGCGGGCAGGTTCCCGAGCACACCCGTGATCTCCGTCCCGACCGGGAGGTTCGCGAGCTTGAACAGGTCTCGATCGTCGAGCGACGACACGTGGGTCAGATAGATCGTGCCCCCTGCTGCCTCCTCGGCGGTGGCAAAGGAGTCGTTCGGTTCGAACGCTTCGAGGATCGTCAGATCCTGTGTGCCCCCAACCAGATCGCCGACGGCGGCAACGGAGGCCGAGGCAGAGGTCGGACCGAGTTTGACACCGGCCAGCGTCCGAACCGTCACCACCGAGATCCCATTGGGCACACCGGTCAGGTTCCACACCGCCTGAAGGCCCGTCGACTGCGATCCCGTCACCTGATCGGGTTCCCGAGCAACCGGAGCGCCGCCCGGCGCCAGGTCGAGCGTCGCCGGCGAGTCGGGGTCGAGGATGAAGCCGGCCGGCAGGTTGACAGTGACATCGACGGACTCCGAGCCCGAGCCGTCTGCGATCTCGAACTGCATTGTGTAATTGACAGTTCCACTCGTGCTGTCGAGTGACTGGAGGTCGGAGAGGTCCAGGTCGATCTCCTGCCAGCTCAGGTCCTCGTTAGCGATCAGACCATCGAACAGATCACCCAGCGACAGCTCATCCAACAACCCCGCGTCGAGCAACGGTTCGTAGATCTCCGCCAGCGTCTCGCTCCCAATCAGTTCCTGCTCGACAAGCTCGGCGAGGATCTCAGCGAAGTTGGTGAAGTCGAGTAGATCCTGGTCAGCAAGCTCACCGACGATCTGCACATAGGTGGTCGAGTCCAGGAAGCCGAGAGCCACCAGTTCGGTCAACACGAGCGCGTAGTTCGTGAAACCCAGCAGGTCCTGGTCGGCAAGATCGCCGAGAACGTCGGCGTAGGAGATCCCGCTGAGTGACCCTTGATCGGCGAGCTCACCGATGATCTGAGCCCAAGTGACACCGTCCAGTTGTCCGGTATCGACGACAGCCTGGAGAAGTTGACCATACGTGGCTCCGGTGACGAAGTCGGCGTCGGTCAGGTCGCTCAACGTCAGAGTGTTGCTCGCACAATCGGCCAACTCCTCGGGGGGTGCGCAGTTGACGATTCCAGTCAGGTCCACGCTGTTGAGCGCCACCGAATTCAACGCGGTCGAGTTCAGAGCGACGCTGTTGAGAGCCGTGCTGTTCAACGCAACCGAGTTCAACGCGGTCGAGTTGAGCGCGGTCGAATTCAGCGCCGTGCTATTCAGGGCAACGCTATTGAGAGCGGTCGAGTTGAGCGCCGTCGAATTCAGCGCCGTGCTGTTCAACGCCACGCTGTTGAGGGCCGTGCTGTTCAACGCAACCGAGTTCAGCGCTGTCGAATTCAAGGCTGTGCTGTTCAACGCCACGCTGTTCAGAGCCGTGCTGTTCAAGGCCGTGGAATTCAGAGCCACCGAGTTCAAGGCTGTGGAGTTCAACGCCACCGAATTGAGCGCTGTCGAGTTGAGGGCGGTGCTGTTGAGCGCTGTGGCCGTGATGGGTGTGCTGTTCAGCGCTGTCGAGTTCAAGGCCACGCTATTGAGAGCGGTCGAGTTGAGCGCCGTCGAGTTCACCGGCGAGCCCGCCAGGATCAGGGTCAACAGCGAGATCCCATCTGCGCTCGACGGGACCGGCAGGTCACTGGCGTCAAAGGTGATCCGCAGTTGGAGGCAGACGGCTTCTGTGAGCTCGTCACACCAGGCGACGAGGTTGTTGACCTGGGCGTCACCGACGCCGCTGGGGTCGCCTCCAGAGCCTCTGGGGAAGTCGCCCGACCCGATGTCCTTGATGGAGATCTTCCCCATCGCCAGTGCCGAGAACGGCAGAGAGCCGAGCGGCGTGTCCCCAAGATCGAGGTCCGCAATGGTGATGCCCCGAGCGGCAAGCTCGGCCGAGACCGCCGGATCTGAGAAAGCGTCGAGCAA
>JABDMN010000205.1 GCA_013001485.1 Acidimicrobiia bacterium | reverse complement strand
GAGTAGGTCTACATCGTGGTCGCGAGAGGCCGATACAATCCCCGGTCCCCAGGGCGCTTAGCTCAGATGGCAAGAGCGCTTCCCTTACAAGGAAGAGGTCGCAGGTTCGAGTCCTGCAGCGCCCACCAAGGGCCCGCGTTCATCTCGTCTGGGCGTGGCGCAGAAGGCACAGATCTGGACGCGTGACCGCCTTCGGCGGAAGGCTCACTCCGATTCGGGCCCTGATCGGTCCCGAATCGTCCCTCGGTCGAGCCTCCGCTTCGCTCCGGCACCCCATCTTCTGGTTCGATGGGGTGAGTTCGAACGGCCAAACACTTCGTGTTCTATCAGTGTGGGCGGGCCGGTCGAACTCACCCCACACTGCAGCGCCCACCAGGGGAGCAGGACACCTGTTCCGGCTTCGGCAGATGGCTCAGTCGGATTCGAGACCTACTCGGCCTCGAGGCCGCCTCGAATTGGGCCACCCTCTGTTTCGGCTGACGAGTCCTGGGCGACTTCTCGCCACTCCTGGTCGATCGGTCGTGAACTGTCGTGACGGTGGTTCACAAGCCTGAGCAGACAAGAAGTGGCTTTCGGCTCTGGCAGGCAGAGCAACCGAGGCGCAGCGTTTGGGCCGACGAGGGGGTGTGCGTTTCACCCCTCCTTGTTTGAATGCCGGCCCTCTTGCTGCCGCGCTTCAGGGTGGGGGCTCGAGGTCTCGGCTTCTGCGGTGGTTGTTCGCCCAATCCTCTCGGCCTCCCAAGGGAGGGGAGGTTCGTCGATGGGGCACGTTGGGATGGGCGGACCCAACACGAAGAGCGATCGAGAAAGCAGGAAGAGCATGAAGCGAGTACTTATCGTGCTGCTCGTGGCAGCGCTGGCCATGGTGTTCATGGCCCCGGTAGCGAGCGCCAAGCATCACGGGCCAAACGTGGACATCTGCCACTTCGCCGGCCATCACGGGGACGCCGCGATCACCGACGCCTATACGGCAGAGATGTGTGAAGACTACGGCGGCAAGGTGCTGAACGTCCGCAGGGTCGGGGCAGAGAAGGGGCACGGGGTCGATACGACTGCGCCAACCCTTGACGAAGTCTCCCTTGCTGACGGCGATGTGACTTGTGCCTTGGGTATGGATCTCGTCTGGACAGTGGATGCGTTCGACAACAGCGATCTGTTCGAGCTGGAGGTCGATAACAGCCTCGAACCGGATGTGCCGCAGTTCACGGTGTACGCAGACACGGAGAACCCCTACGGTGACGATGAGGCCAAGGCCGCCTGGGAAGCTGCTGGGGCAACAGTTACATATAACGCCGGAACCCAGACGTGGGTCATCGGTTTCGGTTGCGATTTCAGTGATTTCTTCCGGTCCCAAGGAGGGATCACCTTCTACATCGAAGTTGTCGACGAGTTCGGCAACCAATTCGGGGACATGTTCGACGTCACGCCCGATATGACGTTCGCGTACGTGCTGTAACTGAGTAGGCCGATTGCCGCCTTTGTGCGGCAGCCGAGCTTCAGGGGAGCGACCTCGGGTCGCTCCCCTGGCGCGTCGGGACGAGTTCCTTCGCGGCTTTGTTTTGGAGGGGTAGATGCGCCGTGACCGGCGAGCGTCCTCTCCGACGCCTGGTGCCCTCCCGGCTTCGCTCCTGCAGGACCTTCAGGTGTGAAGGCCGGCCCACAAGGCCCACCGGTCAGCCCGCGGCTTCGGCAGCGACACCGATGTCGGCCAGGTCCCTGGCGAGCGCCTTGCGGGTCGCTCCCATGAACAATCGTCCGACGGTGACGTCCATGACCTTCGCGAGCGTCGACTGCGGCTCGCCCCGGAACTTCATGGTGATGCGGCATCCACCATCGGTCGGTTCCACACCGATCTCGGAGAAGTACTTCGACCCGTGGGACTCAGCAGCTGTCGCATAGCGGCGGCCGTCCTCGAACTCGGTGACCTCCATGTCCTCGGTGGCTTTCTTCCCGAACATCGTTCGGGTCTCCCGCCAGGTCGTGCCGACGCCGAAGCCGTCACCGTCGTCGAGTCGCTCGACGCGCTCGATTGCCTCGATGACGTCGACCCAGTCGTCGATGCCCACCACGATCGACCACACGGCCTCTGGGTCGGCTTTGATGTCGTGAGAGACTTCGAGCGTTGCCATGCTGCGACCTTACCGTCTGGCGGGGCTCGCGATTGGAGCCGCGCATGGCCGGGTGAAGCAGACGAACAGCCTGCCCTCAGCCCTGCCAGAGACGAAACCGGGAACTAGATCGGCGGTTCGACGGTTTGTTCACCACATGACACAAACCCCTACCCGCACCCCCACCGACCACGACGGTGACTCCAGCCCAGATTCCTCTCTACTCGACCTGATCCGCCGCATCTCGCGTCTCGAGGTCATCGTTGCCGGGGTGATCGCAGTCATCCTCCTTGCGCTGGTTCTCATCGAGCCGGAGATCCTCGAAGCACCGTTCGAGAACTGGCAGACCCTCCTGTTCACGTTCGGCGGAACTGTCCTCGCTGCCGTCGCCTTCATCGTGATGATTCGCATGCGCGTGCCTGCAATTGCCCGCGTGATCGTGCTGCTCGTGCCGTTTGCGATCGTGAACTGGTGGTTGAT
>JABDMN010000166.1 GCA_013001485.1 Acidimicrobiia bacterium | reverse complement strand
TCCCCTCCGCTGGTGACACCCAGAGCGCGAATTGAGAACGCGCTCAGTAGTAGTTCACTATAGCCCGACTACGCCCTGTCACCGCGGATTTCTTGGCGTTTTTTCTTCGCGAGAACGGACTAGTCACCCAGGGGTTCTGACTGAGGCGATGATTGCCGCGATTGCTATCGCTGCCGTTTCGGTGCGCAGAGTGGCACTCCCCAGCCCAAACTGGGCCATATGACCAAGAGTGGTAGCCGTCGCCAACGCCTCCAACTCTCCCGGAGAGAAGCCACCTTCGGGTCCGACCACGAAGCGAGCCCCCGATTCGACCAGTTCCTTCCACTGGGGAGCCCCAGCACCGGGAACAGCGACTGCCACGGAACCCTGAAGAGCGCCGATCTCCACCGGACCGTCGACCTCCGGAGCCCAGGCCCGACCCGACTGCTCAACGGCTCCGGCGACCCAGGCTTGAGCCTTGTCTGGTGATGGCGGGGGCTTCTGGGCCCGTTCGGTCTCGAGCCACACCAGCCGGGTCACCCCCAGTTCAGTGAGCTTCTCGACGAGAAACCGCACTCGCTCCTGTCGATGCGGCGCCGCCACGGCAATCTCCAGTTCCGGTGGCCTGGAGACGGTGGACTCCTCGCCTCTTGAAATCGAATCCCCCACTAAGGAACCGTGACCGATGGTGCCTCTGCCATCTGTGTAGGTGACCGCCGCACCATCGCTCTGTCGCAGCACCTTTGCGAGATGGTGTCGGGTTCGGTCGGGCAAGGCCACGTCGTCCGGGCGCCAGGGACCGGGCAGATAGAGGTGGGGAGTCATCGACGCCGTCGCTTGCGACGGCCCCCCTCGACGACGGCGGCGCCCCGGAGATCCGCGTAGGACCGCAACGCCTCCTCCTCCGCGGACGAGAGGCGTTCGGGCACCCTCACGATCACCTCGACGTACAGGTCGCCGTGGCCGCGTCTTCCCAGCCTCGGCATCCCTTCGCTACGCATACGGATAACGGTCCCTGGCTGGGTGCCGGCATCGATGTCGACATCGATGTCCTCGCCAACCAGCCGTCCCAGGGACACAGCAGTCCCGAGTGCAGCTTCGGACATCCCGATCTCAATCGCTGCCCGCAGGTCGTCACCGACCCGCTGGAAGGCGTCGTGAGGTCGCACCCGCACATCCACGAAGAGGTCGCCCGGCGGGATCCCGGGCCCGCCGGCACCACCCCGCCCCGACAGCTTGAGCCGGGTGCCGTCCTGGACCCCGGGAGGAATCTCCACCGTCAGCTCCCTGACCTGGTCCATGCGGCCAGCTCCCCGACATTGCGAACACGGGTCATCGACCGTTGTGCCTGCTCCTCGACAGGTTGGGCACTCGGTGACCGTCACCATCGAACCGAGAATCGTCGAGCGCGACGTCTGTACCTGGCCGACCCCGCGGCATACCGCACAGGTGACCCGGGTTGCTCCGTCGGCTGCTCCACTCCCCTGACATAGGTCACACGTGGTGGGAGCCCGGTATTGGATCTGACGGTTGTCGCCGGTGAAGGCATTCTCGAGCGACACCGCAACGGTCACCCTGAGGTCGGCGCCACGGCGGCGCTGCTGGCCGCGGAAACCACCGAACCCGCCGCCGAAGATCTGCGAGAGGATGTCGTCGAGCCCCGAGAACGAGGAGAAGAGGTCGTCGACCGCAAACACATCGCCGCGGTCGTAGGCGGCGCGCTTAGAAGGGTCCGAGAGCACCTCGTAGGCCTCGGCGACTTCCTTGAATCGGGCCTCGGCTTCCGGGTCGTCCGGGTTGGCATCGGGATGGGTATCTCGCGCCAGACGGCGAAACGCCTTCTTGATCTCGCTGTCGTCGGCGTCTTTGGAGACCCCGAGGACCTCGTAGTAATCCTTCAACGGTCACCCACCGAGCCGGTCGCCGAGGCTCTCACCGATCTCTTCGACCACCTTGATGGTGCGCCGGTAGTCCATCCGCATGGGGCCCAACACTCCGACGCGGCCGGTGCCATGCTCGCCTGCGTCGTAGCTGCTGGCGACGACAGCGAGGTCGACCTCGCCGGCGGCGTCGACTTCCTGACCGATCCGGACCGTGGTGCCTTCCTCCTCGGCCCCGATCAGATCCATCACGGCGGCCTCGTGCTCGAGGAGCGAGAGCATCCTGCGCACAGCTGTGAGGTCCTCCCACAATGAGGTCAGCTGGCTGGTACCGCCCAGGTAGAGCTCTCTCGTGGATTCCTCCGCCCGCTGCAACCCGTCGACGATGGCAGCGATGGCGGACCGGATCGGGGGTGCGGCGCGGTCGGGCGTGACCTCGCCCATCAACTCGCCTGAGTCGGAGAACGTGTGCCCGCAATACGCACGCTCGAGCATTCCTTCAATCTTTTCGAGGTCCGAGTCGGACAAAGAGGCCGGCACCTGGACCATCTCCTGAGAGATCCGTCCGGTGTCGGTGACCACCACAACGAGGAGAACCCGACGGCCGAGAGGCACGAGGTGGATTCCCTTGATGCATTCACCCACGAGACCCGGACCGAGCACCACAGCGGGATAGTGGGTGAGGTCGGAGAGCAAACCGGACGTCTCCTGGAGGAGGCGACCGAGCTGGCTGTGCACTGACGAGAAGAAGCCCGAGATGCGAGAGCGGGTGGCAGCCCGAAGACGTGCCGGGGAGCAGTGGTCGACGTAGTAGCGATATCCGTGATCTGTCGGCACGCGACCAGCCGAGGTGTGGGGCTGAGACACGAAGCCGTAGCTCTCGAGTGTGGCGAGATCGTTGCGTACGGTGGCGCCCGAGACCGAGAGACCGCTGCGATCGAGGACGGCGCGCGAGCTCACCGGCTCGCCGGTGGCGATGTACTCCTCGACAAGGGCTTCGAGGACCGCGGCCTTTCTGTCGTCGATCATCGAGCCAAAATACCAGTCGCCGCGCACCATCTCGCCCGGATCATCCGACGAATTCCCTCATGACGGCGTCGGCAAGGAGTGGCCGTGAGATCCGAAGCCGGCCTTCGTCCACCGCGATCACCCCGGCGGCGGCCAATCGCACGCCCGAATCGGAGCCGAGGAAGTCCTCGATGGTCGCGTTCAACGGGACACCCGCCATCCTGCGGAGCCCGAGGAAGGCCGCTTCCTGTTCCCGGTCGTTGACCGTCTCGGATCCGGACCGGGGACGTATGCGTTCGCCGACGGCCTCCATGTACCGATCGAGCCGGCGCAGATTCCGGGCCCGGACCCCATCGCGATGCTCGTGAGCGCCGAGACCGATCCCGAGGTACTCACCCCCGGCCCAGGTACACAGGTTGTAGCGCACGTGGTGGCCCTCCATGGCGAAGTTCGAGACTTCGTACTGGACGAAGCCGGCCTCCGTCAGGCGGTGTTGAGCGGATTCGTACTTGTCGGCCTGGTCGTCGGGGTCGGGTGCGGGTGCACCGGCCAGGATGTCCTTCGACAACCGAGTCCCTCGCTCCACGGTCAAGGCGTAGGTCGAGACGTGATCGACACCGAGGTTGATGGCGCGGTCGACGCTGTCCTCCCAGGAGCGCTTCGACTCTCCCGAGGTGCCGAAGATGAGGTCGAGGTTGATGCTCGTGAACCCTGCGTTCCTGGCGACTGCGACGGCGGCGCCAATGTCATCGGGGGTGTGGCCGCGGCCAAGGGCCGCCAGCACGTCCGGATCAAACGATTGGGCTCCAAACGAGACCCGCCGGAACCCGGCGGCCACCAGTCCCGCGGCGCGATCCGGACTCCAGTCCTCAGGGTTCGCCTCGAGCGCGACCTCGGCGTCGTCTCGGAACCCGAAACGCCGGTCGAGCGCTCGCGTCACCTCACCAAGCAGCTCCGGATCGACCAGCGATGGGGTGCCTCCTCCCACAGACACCGCATCGAGAGGTCCCCAGTCCGGCACCAGGTTGATCTCGACGACGAGGGCATCGATGTAGGCCCGGTGCGAGACAGCGGTTTCAATCGGAGTGACCACGGCGAAGTCGCAATAGGGGCATCGGCGAGTGCAGAAAGGGATGTGGACGTAGGCGGAAAGCCACGAGGCGGCACCATCGGCGAGTTCAGGCGAGTCCGGCCGCAGCGTCACTCGTCGATCCGCAAAGCCGAGATGAAGGCTTCCTGGGGGACCTCGACAGATCCCACCATCTTCATCCGCTTCTTGCCTTCCTTCTGCCGCTCGAGGAGCTTGCGTTTCCGGGTGATGTCTCCGCCGTAGCACTTGGCGGTTACGTCCTTACGGCGAGCCTTGATCGTTTCTCTCGAGATGATGCGCGACCCGACCGCGGCCTGTACCGGGATATCGAACATCTGTCGGGGAATCAGCTCCCGCAGCCGCTTCACCATTGCCCGGCCATAGGTGTATGCCTTGTCCTTGTGGACGATCGATGAGAAGGCGTCCACGGGCGTGCTGTTGAGGAGGATGTCGACCTTGACGAGGTCGGAGACTCGGTACTCGGCGGGCTCGTAGTCGAGCGAGGCGTAGCCGCGAGTTCGGGACTTGAGCTGGTCAAAGAAGTCGAAGACGATCTCAGCGAGCGGCATCAAGTAGTGCAGCTCGACACGCTCGGGCGACAGGTACGTCATCTCTCCCGCCACACCCCGGCGTTGGGTGACCAACTCCATCACCGTGCCGACATACGCGGCCGGCGTGATGATCATCACCTTGACATAGGGCTCAGCAACCGCATCGAGCGACGCCGTTTCAGGGAGGTCTTGGGGTGACCGCACCATGATCTCCGAGCCGTCTGCGCGGTGAGCCTGGTACTCGACCGATGGCGCAGTGGCGATCAGGTCGAGGTTGTATTCGCGCTCGAGCCGTTCTCTGACGATCTCCATGTGGAGCAACCCGAGAAAGCCACACCGGAATCCGAACCCGAGCGCCCGCGATGTCTCGGCCTCGTAGGCCAGCGAAGCGTCGTTGAGCTTGAGCTTGTCGAGCGCCTCTCGAAGGCGCTCGAAGTCGTCTCCGTCGGTTGGGAAGAGACCGCTGAACACCATGGGCTTCGGCTCCCGATACCCGGTCAGAGCCTCTCCGGCGGGAGCTGCGACGAGGGTGACGGTGTCGCCGACCCGCACCTCGTCGATCTCCTTCACACCGGTGATCAAGTAGGCGACGTCACCGACGGACACCCGATCGACAGGGAGGGCTGCCGGCGTGAGGAACCCGATCTCGTCGGCGGCATGCTCCTCGCCGGTGGCCATGAATAGGACGGGATCGGCCTTGTGGAGGCTGCCGTCGACGACTCTCAGGTAACAGACCACTCCCCGGTAGGCGTCGTAGTAGGAGTCGAACACGATGGCTCGAAGCGGCCCATCCGCCTGACCTTCAGGCGCCGGGAGGTCCTTCACGATCGTCTCGAGCAGGTCGGCGACGCCTTCGCCCGTCTTCGCCGACACCTTGAGGATGTCCTCGGGCGCTCCACCGATCACGGACGCGATCTCGGCTGCGACCCGATCCGGCTCGGCGGCGGGGAGGTCGATCTTGTTGATGACGGGGATGACCTCGAGACCCGACTCGATGGCCAGGTAGGCGTTGGCGAGGGTCTGCGCCTCGATGCCCTGCGAGGCATCGACGAGGAGGACCGCCCCCTCACATGCCTGCAGGCTCCGAGAGACCTCGTAGGAGAAGTCGACGTGGCCCGGAGTGTCGATGAGGTTGAGCACATACTCCTGGCCGTCGGCCGCGTCGTAGGCGAGCCTGACCGCGTTTGCCTTGATCGTTATGCCTCGCTCACGCTCGATGTCCATCGAGTCGAGGAGCTGGTCCTGCATGTCGCGAGCCGACACGGCGTGAGTGAGCTCGAGGATGCGATCGGCAAGGGTCGACTTGCCGTGGTCGATGTGAGCGATGATTGAGAAGTTGCGTATTCGCGCAGGTGTAGTCATGGTGTAGTGAAAGGGATGCCGGCGGGTGCGGCCCCAGCATTGTACCGGTGGTCCGGACGCTGCTAACGTTCCCGCCTCTCCCCCTCCGAACGGGAGTTCTCGCATGGCCAACATTGCATCCCAAAAGAAGCGCAACCGCCAGAACGTGCGGCATCACGACCGGAACCAGGCGTTCCGGTCGGAGATCAAGACTCGCACCAAGCGGGTCCTCGACGCGGTCGAGGCCGGAGACGCTGCCGCCGCCGGTGAAGCCCTTCAGATCGCACAGAAGCGCATCGACGTGGCCGTCACCAAGGGCGTTATGAAGAAGAACACTGCAGCACGGCGCAAGAGCCGGCTCGCTCGAGCGGTCGCCCGTCTGGGCTGATATGCCGGACAACTCTGACAAGACGTTCCTGACTGCTTCGGCGCGCACCAAGCTCGAGGAGGAGCTGGCGCACCTGACGACGGAAGGCCGGGAGGTCATTCAGGACCGCATCGCCGAAGCACGCGCCCACGGCGACCTGCGCGAAAACGCCGAGTACGACACAGCCAAGAACGATCAAGGCCTCATGGAGGCCCGGATTCGACAGCTCAAGCACATCCTCGAGAACTCCGAAGTGCGCCAGGTCGAGGACTCCGGGAAGATCTCCGTCGGAACTGTGGCCACAGTGGTCGATGGCGACGGAGACGAGCTCGAGTTCTTCGTCGCACCGTCGGAGAACAAAGTCGCCGGCACGCTGCTGGCATCTCCCGACTCGCCGCTGGGCGCCGCACTGATCGGCGCTGCACCAGGAGACACGGTCACCTACGAGGCCCCAGGCGGGACCTTCAGCTATCAGGTCAAGGCAGTTCGCGTTTACGAAGGCTGAGCCAGTCCCTAGTCCCTAGTCCCTAGCGCTGGTAGCTGGCGGCCGATAGCCGGTAGCTGTCGACTGACAGCTACCTCCGGCGGGCTTGGGCGCCTCCAAACCAGCGACAGAGAGCGACGGTCAAACGTTCCATCGTGACCCGGTGAGTCGACTCGGGCGCCGTCTTGAGCCTCAGATCGGCGCGGGACACCGCGTCGAGGGCCTGCCGTAGCTCGGTCGAGGTCGAGTGGTTGCGTCGTTGCCAGGCCTTCTTGACGGGAAAGGCGTTGGGGTTGGCGCCTTCCCACTCGGCGTATGACTCGACATCTGGGGCGACGGCAGCCAATGACCGTCGTCGCAGCTCCCCCTCCATATGCGCCAGCAGCTGAAGGGGATGCCCGTGAACGAGGAAGTCTTCCAGTCGACGCAAGGCCTCGCCCACGTCGCCGGCAGCTATGGCATCGGCGTAATACCACATTGGCTCATCGGGCCGGTTGGCAAACCGCTGCCGGACCGCATCTGCGGTGATGGGCTCTCCCGACGAGGCCAACTGATCGAGGGCACGGTCGATGGCCGCAATGTCGGAGCCGAACCGGTGCATGATTGCGTCGATGCCGTCGGACTCGAGTACGAGTCGCCGCTCGCGGGCTGCGGCCACGAGCCAGTCTGCAGCGTCACGCTCCCGGAGTTTGGCCACCTTGACCACGTCACCGACGTCGGTGAGTTTCTTGCCCAGCGGCGCCACGATGCGGCCGGACGCCACGAACACGGCCACCACCCCACCTCCGGCGGCGGTTGCGACAAGCTCGGCGACGACCTCGGACTCGGCCTTCAAGAGGTTCTGAGCATCCACGACCAGCACACCGACAGCGCCACCGAACAGCGAGCCGCTTTGCAGGGCCGGGACGAGCGGACGCACCTCGGAGCGGAGGGCAGCGTCGCCATCGTCGTCGCCGGTCGCGGCCCCACCCTTTCCGGGAACATCGATACGCGTGATCTCGTCGATCTTGAAACGATCGAATACTGCCTGGGCGCGTGCCCGCATCTGTTGACGCTCGGCGGGGCCGGCATCGTTGGGCCCCTGAATGGTGACGATGCCCGAGTCCATGGGGAGGAAGGTAGTCGGAGCGACCGACAGCCTGGCTGTCGGCCAGTCGCCGGCTACCAGCTACCAGCAAACCATCATGCTTGGGGGCGGATCGCCGTGGACCGTTCCCGACAAAGGCTCTTGCCGGCGACCGGAGGCTGGCAGCTGGAGGCTTTCGAGGCGCGGCCAGGCGGGCGGTGCCCCCAAGCACCGCCCGTCGGTCGCTAGGAGTCTGTCGCCTCTATTGCGGCGGCAAACCCATCGAGCTCACCAATGGTGGGCTCGTGTTCCCATACCTCGACACCCGCCAGGGTCTCGGCGTACCGGGAGGCTTGACCCGGTTGTGCCTGAACCCGGATCGGCGTGCCCGGCCTGAGCAGCGCTTGGTACCGGCGAAGGATGGCGCGATGACGAGAGTCGTCGAGATCGAGCTTGAAGAGCACTCCGTGTGCCTCGTCGACCAGTGAGCAGTCCTCCCCCCGCAAAAGCGGACAGGAGTCCTCCCCTGGCCCGTGACAAGTCAGCACGGGGTGCCCAATCTTCTCAAAGAAGTCTCGTTCGACGTCCTCGAAGAGGCCGGGCGTGACGTCCAGGATGGGACCTTCCACGTACATGATTCTGCGGGCGAAGACGTGGCGGGTAAAGGGCCGTTAGTCCTGATCGCACGGAATGGTCATGGGCGCCTCGAGGGGCACGACGAGGTCTCCGTCGAGGTCGGTGCGACACACCGCGACGTCCTGGAGGGCCGCGACGATGGCAGGTGCCGGATGACCGTATGGGTTCCCGGCACCGACGCTGATCAAGGCGAGCCTGGCATCGAGACCCTGAAGCCATCGGGGATCGGTTGTGCCTGCGCCATGGTGTGGGACCAGCACGACGTCTGGTGCAAGGTCGGGTAAATCGCCCAGGGCGACCCGCTCGGCGTCTCCTGGAAGCAACACCAGCGGGGCGCCAGGGGCCTCGACCAGCAGAACGACCGAACCGTCGTTATCGGACGCGTAGCGACGAGACGGCCCGAGAACGTGAATACGTAGCTCACCCGCCGTGAAGACCATCCCCGACTCGACCCGCGTCACTTCCACATTGCGGTCACCCGCCCACGCATCGATCACAGGAAGGTCCGCATGGTCGGGCACCCACACCTCATCGGGCGCAGGTACGGCGGCGAGACCGCCGACATGGTCGGAGTCGCCGTGGGTGACCACCAGGAGGTCGAGCCTTCGGATCCGGTGGCGGCGGAGCGCGTTCCGGAGCACCACGGGGTCCGGTCCCGTGTCGACCAGAACCGTGAATCCCCGCGGCTCGGTGATGAGGATCGCATCGCCCTGGCCGACATCGAGAACGGTGAGTGTGGGAACCGACGGCAACGGGACCGGAAGGACCGTGGCTATGGCGACCACGGCACTGACCACCGCCACCAGGGGCCTGGCCCGTGTCATCGCGACGACTCCGCCCACGGCGACCACGGCCACGCCGACCACACCGAGCTGTGGCCAGGCTGTTCCAAGCCGTGCGACGCCCAGCACCAGCCCGGCGAACCAGGCAGCACAGTTCGACAGAGCCGGAATCCCGGTGACCACGGCACCCATCCCTACGGCCGTCGAGGCGGTCACCAAGGGCGCGGTGATGACGTTCGCCACCGGTGATACGAGCGGCACGCCACCGAAGTGGATCAACAGCAATGGAGTCACGGCTGCCTGCGCCGAGAGCGATGCCCCCAGCGCAGCCCACAGCCATCGCGGCGATCGGCCCCGGAAGAGCCGGATACCGGCCATGACGCCCAAGGTCGCGGCAACGGACAACTGAAACCCGATGTCGGCGACCAGCGATCCGTCCACGGCGAGCAGGAGCGCAACACCCCCGCCGACCGCCGTCCAACCGTCGATGGGCGTCGCGGTCGCACGCCCGATGAGTACGAGCGCCGCCATCGTCGCTGCTCGAACCACGGAAGGCTCAGCTCTGGTTACGGCTACGAACAGCACCAGTCCCACGAGCCCCAGGACGGAGCGCCGCCGCGTTGTCATCGCCAGCGGGCCCGAGAGCAGCCACCACGCAGCAAGGAAGAGAGCGACATTGCTTCCGGAGACGGCCACGTAGTGGCTGAGTCCGGATTGACGCATGGCGTCGAGATCGGCATCTGCCACATGGCGGGTGTCGCCGATCAGGAACCCGACGACGAGGGCCGAGGAGCTCGAAGCTGAGGGGATGATCGTCGAGGCAACTCTCTCTCTCAGCGAGTTGGCGAGCACGGCGAGACCCGACGAGCCGCCAATCGGCTCGACAGCGACGACTCCGATGGTTCCGGCGACGGCGTCGCCCCGCAACGTGAACGCCTCTTTGCGCAGCCGTCCTTCGACACGAGCCAGATCGCCGGCACGCACTTCTCCGAGATCGCCGCGGGCGAGGAGAGCGGGACCTCGCCACGCCAGACCCTCGAGTTCGACAGGCTGCACCACTGATCGCCAGCCGTCGCGTTCGGCGACCGGATCCGAAACCACGCGAACGGTCATCGCCCGGAGGCCCTCGGGTACTGGAGCCTCCAGAACCGAGCGTTGGTCGGCAGCAGCGAGCCAGCCCGACACCGAACAGACCACAGCGACGGCGACCAGCACGGCCTCGGGCAGCCACCGCCTCCAGAGCACCAGCCCTCCGGCCGCCACAAGGCCTGAAACGACGACGCCGACAGGGCCCAGGGATCGACCCAGCGCTCCTGACCCCCAGGCAATACCGATGACGACGAGCGCCGTCTGCGATGTCACGGGACGACGATCGAGTCCCGAATCGAAGCGAGCTTGGCTTCACCGATGCCGGCGACGTCGAGCAGGTCCTCCGGTGTGGCGAACCGCCCGTTCTGGTCCCGGTGGCTCACGATACGGGCCGCGAGGACGGGCCCGACACCCGGCAAGGCCTCGAGGTCCCGAGCATCCGCGGAGTTGACCCTGACTCGCCCGTCTTCCTCCGATGGGCCGTCTTCGGCCGATGATGGGATCACGATCTGATCGCCATCTCGGACCGAGGCGGCGAGGTTGACCCCCGTGGTGCGAGCGTCCCGCCGTAGGCCTCCGGCGGCGGCCACAGCGTCGACCACCCGCGACCCGACCACAACCGACACGACGCCAGGCTCTACGACTGCGCCAGCGACGTGAACCGTCATCAAGGCCACTTCGCGGGTGGTCGCGCCTGCATCGAGCAGGGGCGGAGGCTCGGGTTCTGCCCGCATCGTCCACCACCCACCAAGGACGACGGAGACGACAACGAGACCGAGGGAGAGAGCGCGGCGTTCCACAGACCGACGACTACCAGGCCGACGTAGCCCTTTCCAGGGGGCCGTTCAGAAGAGAAAGAGCTGGACGACCGCCAGCGCATTCACGCCCATGTGGGCGAAGATCGCCCGCGACAGGTCACCCGTGCTGATCGCCAGGTACCCAAAGACGAGCCCCAGAGCGAACAGCGCCGGGATAGCAAACACGGCGTCGGGGTCGGTGAGATGCGACAGCGCAAAGGCGGCCGCGGACAGGACGACGGCCGGGGTCCGGGAGAAACGACGCATGAGGACGGCCAGCAGCACTCCCCGGAAGAGGATCTCTTCGACGATCGGAGCGGCGACCACGACGACCAAGACCACCACCACGACGCCGACGACGCCTGGCGAGTCTCGGACGAGCTCGACGACTCCTTGCTCCTCCGGGTCGATGCCAAGCCACTCGAACGCCAGGGCTACGACGAGGGCCAGCGTCAGTGCCGAACCGATCCCCAGGAACAGGGCCCAGATGTCCTCCAGTCGGAGCACCAGCCCGTAGTCCGCGCCAAGGCGCCCGGAGGCTCGACGCCTGCTGTAGACGATCATGAAGCCAAAGGCGCCGATGAACTGGCCTCCAGCGAGATAAGCGAGTTGCTCCGTCCCGGACGCTTCACCCGGCACGACGACAAACAGAACAATGGCGCCGACGAATGCCCCGGCGATCATGGCGAGGAACAACGCGAAGAAGTCGACGTACCGCCAGCCAGGTCCGTCGAGGTAGCCGCTCATCGGTCGACGATCTCGGCAGCGACCTGACGGGCCTCTATCTCGAGTCCGATGTCCCGATAGCTGCCCCAATGACCTTTGCGGGCGCGACGTCCCCGGAGGTAGTCACCGACGTATTGCCGCAGGTGACCTGCGCCGCCCTCACGTCGCCACTGCTCGATGTGTACCAGCTCGTGAACGATGAGACGGGCGAGATCCTCGGGCGCCTTGTCGAGAGTCCCCGGATGGACGTAGATGCCCCACGGCATGGCCACAGCCACGATCCCTTTGGCCCAGGTCATCCTGAAGGCCCGACCTGCGGGGCGAACCTCGACTGTGCCGGGGTCGACGTGTGGCAGGCGGTCCTCGACGGCTGGGAGTGACACGCCTCCGCGTATCAGGTAGTCGCCGGCGGTGCGCATACGCTCAGACGACGAGACTGACGATGTTGGGAGGTCGGGCAATCACCTTGGTGGGTTGCTTGCCGGCGAGGTGTCCCTGCACCTTCTCGGATGCCAGCGCGGCGGCGACGGCATCTTCTTCGGAGATGTCGGCGTCCACCTCGATGCGCTCACGCACCTTTCCATTGACCTGGACGACCATCGTCACCTGCTCGAGGCGAGCCAGGGCTTCGTCGAGC
>JABDMN010000161.1 GCA_013001485.1 Acidimicrobiia bacterium | reverse complement strand
CCCCTGGAACGCGCACATTGGCTGCCGACCCAAGCCGGCGAACAAGGGCAATCTCCGAAGAGCCCGAAGCTAACCTACGCAACCCAGCCCTCGTAGCTCAGGGGATAGAGCACCGGTTTCCTAAACCGGGTGTCGGAGGTTCGAATCCTCCCGGGAGCGCCAACGTCTAGCGTCGCCACGTGACACATCTCGCCGGATTCGCCGGGATATCTGCGATCTCCTTCGCCGCGATCTTCGTGCGCCTGGCCGGCACCGCCCCAGGGACGACGACCTTCTTCCGGGCCCTCTATGCGCTGCCGTTTCTCGTGCTCGTCTGGCTGTTCGTCAGAGACCGCGACGTCCGGCCTCGCAACGTCCGGCTGATGGCCGTCGCCGCCGGCACCTTCCTGGCAATCGACCTGACGATCTGGCACGTGTCCATCGACGCCATCGGAGCCGGTTTGGCCACCGTGCTCGCCAACACCCAGATCGTGTTCGTCGGCGTGTTCGCCTGGCTGATCTCCGGCGAGAAGCCGTCGCGCCGCAATCTGATCGTCGCCCCCATCATCTTCGCCGGGGTGGTCCTCATTTCGGGTCTTGGCGGCGCCGACAGCTACGGCGATGACCCACTTCTCGGAGTGATCACGGGGGTCACAGCCGGGTTCTTCTACGGGGCGTTCATCTTCACGCTGCGGCGCTCGTCCCAAGGCCACGACGCACCGACCGCCGGTCCGGTACTCGACGCCACCACTGGCACGTTCCTGGCGGCGGTCGTCATCGCCCCTGTGTTCACTTCGGATTTCGACCTCACCGTCACCTGGCCGGCCCACGGCTGGCTGCTCGCCCTCGGCCTGCTCGCCCAGGCCCTCGGTTGGCTGTTCATCGCCCGTGCCCTCCCCCGGCTTCCGGCCATCGAAGGGTCTCTGATGATCCTCGCTCAGCCGATGATGACCGTGTTGTGGGCGCAGCTGCTCTTCGATGAGGACTTGTCACGGTTGCAGTGGGCTGGAGTCGCCCTGGTACTGGCGGGACTGGTCGGAGGACTGGTCACGAGGGCCAATCGACCCCGAGAAATCGAGCCTGCCAGGACGTAGGGTTCAATCACGTCGGGTGCGAGGAGCGATCATGTCAGACGAGCAGGAGCACGCCGAGCAACACCGAGCTCACAAGTGGCCCGATGCCATCGCCGGTTCCCCTCTCCATCCGGAGTCGCTGATGATGGGGTACGGCTATCGGCCAGAGTGGTCCGAAGGCGCCCTCAAGAGCCCCATCTTCCAGACCTCGACCTTCGTGTTCGAGTCGGCCGAGGAAGGCAAGAAGTACTTCGAGCTGGCCTACGGGCTCCGTGAGCCCGACACCGATGAGCAGATGGGCCTCATCTACAGCCGGCTCAACAACCCCGACCTCGAAATCCTCGAGGACCGGCTCACCGTGTGGGAGGACGCCGAGGCGGCGCTCAGTTTCCGCAGCGGCATGGCGGCCATCTCCACCACGATGCTCGCCTACCTCCGGCCGGGCATGACGCTGCTGATGAGCGAGCCGATCTACGGCGGCGTCCACTACCTGGCCGAGGAAATCCTGCCGGAGTTCGGCATCACCACCGTTCGCTTCAATGCGCGGGACAGTCGGATCGCCATCGAGCAGAAACTCGCCGCCACCGGCAAACCACTGGGGCTGGTGCACATCGAGACCCCCGCCAACCCCACGAACGACCTCATCGACATCGCCATGTGCGCTGAGATCGCTGCAGCCCACTCCACAGACGAGCGACGAGTGCCACTGACGGTGGACAACACCTTCCTGGGACCCGTGTTCTCACGGCCGCTCGACCACGGCGCTGACATCGTCCTCTACTCGGCTACCAAGTTCATCGGAGGTCACTCCGACGTCATCGCCGGCGCCGCTCTCGGGTCGGCCGAGATGCTGCAGCCCGTCGCGGTGCATCGCACCATCTTCGGGACGATGTCGAGTCCGTGGAGCGGATGGCTGCTGATGCGATCGCTCGAGACGCTGCAACTGCGGATGACCCGTCAGGCCGAGAACGCCAGCAAGGTCGCCGGATTCCTACGGGGCCATCCCAAGGTGGAAACGGTCAACTACCTCGGCTTCGTCGATGCCGACCATCCCCAGCACGAGCTATTCAAGCGCCAGTGCCTTGGGCCCGGTTCGATGATCTCATTCGTGGTCACCGGCGGTGAAGAGGCGGCATTCCGTGTGCTCAACGGACTGCAGCTGATCCATCTCGCCGTATCTCTGGGATCGACCGAGTCGCTCGCGGAGCACCCGGCAACGATGACCCATGCCGACGTGTCGGACGAGGAGAAAGAGGCCGTTGGAGTGACGTCTGGTCTGATCCGGGTGTCGATCGGTGTCGAGCATCCCGACGACATCATCCTCGACCTGGCGAACGCTCTCGAACTGGCGTGACGACGGACTCGCACCGTCGGGCCGGCGACGCCCGGTCGTAGAGTCGCTCCATGTCCTGGTTCAAGAACGCCGTCTTCTACGAAGTGCCGGTCTACGCGTTCCGCGACTCGAACGGTGACGGCGTCGGAGACTTCGCCGGTCTCACCGAGAAGCTCGATTACTTCGAGTGGCTCGGCGTGGACTGTCTCTGGCTGACACCGTTCTACGGCTCACCGCTACGAGACGGTGGCTACGACGTGTCCGACTACACGTCGGTACTCCCCCGCTACGGCGACCTGGACGACGTGCGCCGGTTCGTAGCCGGACTCCACGACCGCGGGATGAGAGTCATCGCCGACATGCCCATCAACCACACCTCCGACGCTCACCCCTGGTTCAAGGCCGCCCGTCAGCCCGACTCGCCGACCCGGGACTGGTACGTGTGGACCGACGACCCCGACCAGTGGTCCGAAGCGCGCGTGATCTTCGTCGACACCCACGACTCGAATTGGACGTGGGATGAGGAAGCCGGGGCCTACTTCTGGCACCGCTTCTTCTCTCATCAGCCCGACCTCAACTTCGACAATCCCGGTGTGCGCGAGGCGGTGAAGGACGTCGTCCGGTTCTGGCTCGACGTCGGATTCGACGGGCTGCGCCTCGACGCCATCCCCTACCTGTACGAGCGTGACGGCACCAACGGCGAGAACCTGCCGGAGACTCACGCCTACATCAAGGAGATCCGGGCGATGGTCGACGCCGAGTACGAAGACCGAATCCTCGTCGCCGAAGCGAACCAATGGCCCGACGACGTCGTCGAGTACTTCGGTGACGGCGACGAATGCCACATGGCCTTTCACTTCCCGGTGATGCCCCGGTTGTTCCTGGCGGTGGCCACCGGCGATGCCTCTCCCGTCATCGACATCCTCTCCCGCACTCCGGCCATTCCCGACGATGCCCAGTGGGGCATCTTCCTGCGCAACCATGACGAGCTGACCCTGGAGATGGTGTCCTACGACGAGCGGGCGTTCATGCTCGAGACGTATGCGCCCGACCCCTCCATGCGCAAGAACATCGGGATTCGACGGCGGCTGGCCCCCCTCCTCGGCGGAGACCGTCGCAAGATCGAACTGCTCACCGGGCTGCTTCTGTCGTTGCCGGGGAGCCCGTTTCTCTATTACGGAGACGAGATCGGGATGGGCGACATCCACACACTCGAGGACCGCGACGGGGTGCGCACACCCATGCAGTGGAACGCCGGACCGGGAGCCGGCTTCTCCGATGCCGATCCGGGTTCGCTCTACCTGCCCCTGGTCGAATCGGATCGCTACGGACCACCCTCAGTCAACGTGGCCGCAGCTCGAGGCGACACGACGTCCCTGCTCCACACCGTCCGGCGTCTGCTGGAGGTGCGGCCTCCTCTCTTCGGCACCGCAAGCTTCGAGCCGGTCGCCATGCCTGATTCCCGGGTGTTCGCCTTCCGCAGGGTGGACGGCGACGACGAGATCCTGGTTGCAGCGAACATGTCCGCAGAGACGGCCCGGATCGATTTCGACGGCCTCAAGGTCGACCTCGTGACGGGAAATCGCGTCGAGTCGGAACTCGGGCCGTATGGCTTCGTGTGGGCCGCCGCCTCCGGCGCGTAATCTGCGCTGATGAGTACCCCCTGGTGGCAGACCGCCGTCGTCTATCAGATCTACCCCCGCTCGTTCCAGGACACCACGGGCGATGGGATCGGAGATCTTCCCGGGATCACAAGCCGGCTAGACCACCTGGTCGATCTTGGAGTCGATGCCATCTGGATCTCACCGTTCTTCCCGTCACCCATGGCGGACTTCGGGTACGACGTCGCCGACTACACCGGCGTCGACCCGATGTTCGGGACCCTCGACGACTTCGATGAGATGTTGACCGCCGCACATGGCCGCGGGCTTCGCGTCATCATCGATTGGGTCCCCAACCACTCATCGGACCAGCACCGGTGGTTCCTCGAGTCCCGGACGTCGCGCGAGAACCCGAAGCGAGACTGGTACGTGTGGGCCGACCCGGCTCCCGGTGGCGGCTACCCGAACAACTGGCAGTCGGTATTCGGAGGTCCAGCCTGGGAGTGGGACGAGCGG
>JABDMN010000142.1 GCA_013001485.1 Acidimicrobiia bacterium | reverse complement strand
TTCGTCGACATCGACCCGGTGACGTTCAACATCGACCCCGCCGCCGTCGAGGCCGCGATCACCGAGCGGACCAAGGCGATACTCCCGGTGCACCTGTTCGGTCAGGCCGCCGATATGGATGCGCTCGCTGCCGTGGCCGCTCGGCACGGGATCCCGATCATCGAGGACGTGGCTCAGGCCTTTGGCGGAGTCCACGATGGGAAGAAGCTCGGGTCGATCGGCGCTCTGGGCACGTTCTCGTTCTTCCCCACCAAGAACCTCGGTGGCTTCGGTGATGGGGGACTGGTCACCACCAACGACGATGTGCTTGCCGACACTGTGTCCATGCTGCGCAAGCACGGGTCTCGCAAGAAATACCACAACGAGGCATTTGGCTACAACAGCCGCCTCGACGAGCTGCAGGCGGCGCTGCTGCGTGTGAAGCTGCCCCACATCGACGATGCCAACAAGGGCCGTCGTGTCGCAGCCGAGCGATATGCCTCGATGCTGGCTCCGCTCGACGGCGTGGTGGCACCCGAAGCGGTCCTCGATCACGTCTTCCATCAGTACACGGTTCGGGTCACGGACGTGGATCGCGGCGGTGTCCAGGACCGGATGAAGGCGGCAGGCGTCAACACGATGATCTACTACCCGGTGCCGCTCCATCACCTTCCGGTGTACGCCCACATCGACGCCGATCTCCCCGTCACCGAAGCAGCGTGCGGGCAGGTGCTGTCGCTGCCGATGTGGCCGGAGATCGACGAAGCCACCCAGCAACGTGTCATCGACGCACTGGGCGCTGCCCTCGGGTGACCGAACCGAGACGCGACAAAGCCCGGGCCGCAAGGGGGGTCACGGCCCGGACTTCGCTCGTTGCCGAACTCAGATGAAGAGGAGCTGAGCGTCCTCCGTCATCTCGATGAAGTCCGAAGCCGTGATGATGTCCTTGACCTCTTCGATCAAGTCCTCGGTCTCCAGGTCCATCATGTCGGTCGACATCTTGCAGCCCCACAGGCGGCCGCCGGCATCGTGGATCATCGTGAGGAACTCGTGGATGGGGGGAACATCCAGGTCCTCGATCTGATGCCGCATCATTCGGGTGGCCATCGCCGTCATCCCGGGTAGTCCGCCGATCATCTGTGGCATCCCGGTTGCTGGGTTGCCAACAGGCGTGAACTTGAGATGGTCGGTCTTCTTCTTGTTGACCATGTCGAGACCCCAGAACGTGAAGAACAGGTCGACCTCGATGCCCTCGGAGAGAGCGGCGTTGGCCAGGATCAGCCCCGGGTACGCCATGTCGAGTGAGCCCTTGGAGCAGATGATCGCCATGTGGCGGTCGGTCTCCTTGTCAGCAAACGTGGGCATTGATGCTCCTTTCGTGAGCTCGGTGAATCAGACGCAGCCCTTGGGCTTCGGAATGCCGGCGATGAACGCCAGCTTCTTGGCGGGCTTCTTCGGGAACAGGCCGTAGAGGGCCTTGGTGGGAACGTCGGCCATCGTCGACACTCGACGCACGGTCGGGGACTCTCCGGACTCCTCGAAGTCGGCCCTGGCGAACTTGATGACGCGCCAGTGGTCGTCCGTGAGCGAGATGTCGATCTGGCCGGCCAGTTCGGCACCGACGTCCTCGGTCCACTTCATGGGATCGATGAGGAACCCCTCGTCGTCGAACTGCAGCTCGATGCCTGCAATCGTCTCGGTTTGCATGGTCACTCTCCTTTGGTTTCGAGTGTTTGGTTGGTGTTCGTTTCGGTGGTCGTTTCGCCGAGCGAGTGGAGCAGGCCGACCAGCCTCCCCATCCCTCGCTTGACGGCCGGGTCACGCATCTCTCGCATCATCCCGAACACACCCAGTTCCTTGGGCTGATCGGCGCGCGCGGCGCTGGCGGTGCGGCGCAGCATGTGCATGACCTCGGGTTGGGTCATTTCCTTCACCGTGTTGAGGATCAACACGACGTTGTCGCCGAGGGCGTGGATGTCGTCGTAGTCGAATGACGTCACGATCCGGTCGACGACCTCGGCTCCACCCCTGGCGAAGTCGAGGTAGCCGCGATCCTGGATCTCGCCAAGGCCCTCGATGAGCTTCTCGACGGCACTCGGGGCGATCTCGCCCGTGGCCGAGAGCAGCTGCTCGATGGTGTCGAGCCGCGTGACGAGGCGCTCGATGATCTCGATGTTGGCGAGCAAGGTCCGCAGCGTCCTCGTGAGTGCGTCCGCATCGATCTCGAGGGCAGCGAACTCGGTGGTGGCCCGGGCCATGACGGCCTCGGCGACAGGGGCGAGATCGTCACGGAGCTCGTTCCACTGGCCGCGCCGCTGCCTGGCCTCATGTGCTTCGAGCTGGAGCATGGCGACCTGGTCGGTCAGGGCGTCGATCTTCTGTTCGAGCCGTGACACCTGGTCAGGAGCGAGCGTGGTCACGACAGCTCCTTCCCTGCCATCGACATCGGAGCCGGCAACGGGAGTGGCTTGCCGGGCAACAGCAGGTTCCAGTAGGTCCACTTGAACATGACCTTGCCCCAGTGGTTGGCCTCGGTCTCTTTCAGCAGCGAGAAGGGCCCGATACCGGGAAGCGGGTACTTCCCTGGGAGTGGCTCTGTGTCGTAGTTGAAGTCGATCAGCAGGCCCTTGCCGAACCCGGACTCGATGAAGCAGTTGGCATGCCCGTCGAACGCCTCGCGCATCGGGGCGCCGTTGATGTAGTCCATGAAGTTCTCTGTCCACATGTCGACAGCGAAGTGGGCAACCGAACCGGCCTTGGACGTCGGCAGTGCCGCCGCATCGCCGAGGGCGAAGATGTTGTCGTGCTTCTTCGACAGGAACGTGTGCTTGTCAACGGGGACGTGGCGCAGCTCGTCTCCGAGGCCCGACTTGGCGACATAGGCGGATCCCATGTGCACCGGGATCGTCACCAGGAGGTCGAACGGGACCTCCCGCTCGTCGTAGGACACCAGTGTCTTGGCCTCGTCATCGACGCGTTCGACGTAGAAGTCCGGTTCCACCGTGACCTTCTTGTCTTCGAGCATGTGGCCCAGCTTCTCGGACGCGATGGGCTTGGTGAAGGCGCCAGGGAGGGGAGTGGCGTACACCAGCTCGACCTGATCCCGCATCCCCTTCTCGTGGAAGAACCAGTCGGCGAGGAAGGTGAACTCGAGCGGTGCCACAGGACACTTGAAGGGCATCTCCATGATGTTGATGACCATGCGTCCGCCTTCCCACGTGCGGAGCTTCTCCGCCAGGGCCACGGCACCATCGAAGGTGTAGAACTCGTGGATCGACTTGCGCCACTCGCCATCGGTGAGACCTGGTGTCTCGTCCGGCTCCGGGTGGGTCCCGGTGGCGATGACGAGGTAGTCGTAGTCGAGGGTGTCGCCGTTGGTGAGTCGGACCTTGTTCGCCTCGGGCTCGACGACCTCGATGCCTGACATGACCAGATCGACGCCTTGCGGCAGGAACTCCCGCGTCGTCTTGACGACGTCGGACGGCCGGTACACCCCGAACGGGATGAACAGGAACCCAGGCTGGTAGTAGTGCGTCTCGTCCTGATCGACGATCGTGATCTGCCACTCCTGTGTGTCGAGGCGAGGCCGGATCTTGTTGACGACCATGGTGCCGGCTGTTCCGGCCCCCAGGACGACGAGTTTCTTCACGTGATTCTCCTTCTATTGAACACCGGTCAGCGA
>JABDMN010000382.1 GCA_013001485.1 Acidimicrobiia bacterium | reverse complement strand
GCACTCCACCGATCCTCGCCCGAGCTTGGCTCGGGCTGCGGCCCTAGCAGGGGGCGTCTGAGCGCAGCGAAGGACACGAACGAACGACATTACGAGGCCGAATAGGACTCGAAACGGAGTGAGCCGGGGACGGACCCAACCATTGGCCATAGGTCCCACGGCGACCGGCCATCAAGCCCTGACCCACGATTGAACGATCGTTTAGTATGTTGAACATGCGTTCAAGTGACGATCGATCAACCGCCGCCCGGATTCGGGATGCCGCGATCACCGAGTTCGCCACGTCGGGCGTCAACGGGACGACCGTGCGTGCAATCGCCGCCGCGGCCGACGTCTCCCCCGGCCTCGTGATTCACCATTTCGGGTCGAAGGACCAGCTTCGAGTGGCATGCGATGAATACGTCGCCGCCCTGATCCGCGACGTCAAGGGTGAAGCTATGACCTCTGGTGCGCCGTTCGACATCGTGGGTGCGTTCCGATCGATCGGACACATCCCGGCAGCGAAGTACCTGGCACGCACACTCATCGACGGCTCCCCCCACGTGGCCGAGTTGGTAGACGAGATCATCAGCGACGCCGTCGACTACCTCGGAGGTGGCGTGGCGGCCGGAACGATCAAGCCGACCGAGTTCGAGCAGGAACGAGCCGCCATCCTCGCCATCTGGGGCCTCGGCGCTCTCGTGATGCATGAGCACGTCGAACGCGCCCTGGGCGTCGACATCACCGCAGACTTCTCAACCAACCCGGAGGCCATCACCGCCTACGTCAGGCCGGTGTTCGAGCTGTACAGCCAGGGCCTCCTGACCGACCAAGCAGCACATGCCATGAGCGAGGCGCTCGACAGCGTCTCGACTGAAACGGAGACGAAGACCCCATGACCGATGAAACCGCCATCCATACCGAGGGACTCACCAAGCACTACGGCGAAGTCGAGGCCCTTGTCGACCTCGATCTCGGCATTCGCCGTGGCGAGGTGTTCGGCTTCCTGGGACCCAACGGAGCCGGGAAGACGACAACCATCCGCACGTTGCTTGACGAAATCCGGCCGACCGCCGGCACGGCGACGATCCTGGGGATGGACACTCACCTGAAGTCCGTCGAGATCCGCGACCACATCGGCTACGTGCCGGGCGATCTGGCCATGTATCCCAACCTCACCGGCATGGACACCCTCACCTATTTCGCCAACCTCCGCGGCGGCGTCGATTGGGACGGTGTCAACACCTTCGCCGAACGGCTCGATGCCGATTTGTCGAAGAAGGTGGGCGACCTGTCGTCAGGCAATCGTCAGAAGATCGGTCTCATCCAGGCGTTCATGAGCAAGCCGGAACTGCTGATCATGGACGAGCCCTCCTCCGGGCTCGACCCGCTGGTGCAGCGCGAGTTCCAGAAGATGATGCGAGAGGTCGTCGCCGAAGGCCGTACCGTCTTTCTCTCCAGCCATACCTTGTCTGAGGTGCAGCGGGTGGCGGACCGCGTCGGCATCATCCGCAACGGCCGCCTGATTGCCGTCGAGGGTGTCGCCAAGCTCCGCTCCAAGGCGATCCGGCGAGTGACTCTTGTGTTCGACCGTCCCGTCGACGGTGACCGCATCTCCTCGGTCGAAGGGGCTCGTGACGTGGTTGTCGAGAACCACCATGTCACCCTTTCGTTCGACGGTGAGATGCAGCTCCTGATCAATGCGGTGACCGATGGTCATCACCTGGTCGACATCTCTACGCACGAGGCCGACCTCGAAGAGATCTTCCTCACCTATTACGAGGACGAGGTCGTCTGATGCTGTCCACCGTTGTCACCAAGACATTCCTAGAACGATGGAAGGGCGAGGTCGTCGCCGCAATCGTGCTGGCGCTGATGTTCTACCTCGGGATGGCGGTCTATCGCGACATAGACCTCCGGGTGTACACCGATCTACCTGAAGCGATGCGGTCCTTGATGAACATCCCGCCCGACGCCGACGTCGGGGCGCTGGCCTACGGCGCCATCTACAGCGCCTACGGGGCGTTGACCATTTCGGCCATGGCCATAGCTATGGGCTCGGCATCGATTGCGGGTGAAGAGCGCAAGGGAACGATGGGATTGCTGCTGGGCAACCCGAAGAGCCGATCTCACGTGCTCGTCTCCAAGGCAGTCAACATCGTGGCGCTCTCAGCGCTGGGAGCCGGGATCCTGTGGGTCGCCGGCATCGTGGTGCCCGACATGCTGTCGGTGGACATCACCGGGATCGCGGTCGGCGCCTTGATGGTGCACATGTTCGCCATTGCGGTGTTCCACGGATTCGTGGCGATGGCGATCGGCGCGTGGACCGGCAAGAGCACACTGGCTGCGGGCACTGCAACGGCACTCATGGTGATCTCGTTCTTCGCCGTTGGCTTGTTGCCACTGTTCGACAGCCTCGCCAATGGTGTCAGGGCCTTCCCGTGGTACTACTACAGCGGCACCGACCCCCACATCAACGGCATGGATTGGGGCCACCTCTCGGTGTTGATCGCATTGATCGCCGTGCTCGGCGTGCTGTCGGTGATCGGCGTCAACCGCCGCGACCTGCGCTCCCAGGAAACCAGGGTCAGCCTTGTCGACCGCCTCCGTGCCTACCCCCAGACCCGCAAACTCGTGGACCGGCTCGCCGGGTCGACCCGAGTGTCACGCATCTGGATCAAGACGGCATCGGAGAACCAGGGCATCCTCATCGTGGTCGCCTACGTGATGTTCTTGATGATGGGGTTGATGATCGGGTTCATGTACCAGTTCATCGACGACGCCCTGGTGCGACTGGCCGACTCCTTCCCGGAGGAAGTGATGGCGCTCTTCGGCGGCGGAGACATGTCCCGCCCAGAGGGCTTCTATCAGATCGAGACCTACGGCCTGATGACGCCGATCGCCTTCATGGTTGTGACCGTGCTGATCGGTGCCAAGGCATTGGCCGGAGAGGAAGCCGACCGCACGATGGGTTTGCTCCTCGCCAACCCGATCAAGAGGCGCACCGTCGTGCTCGAGAAGACAGCAGCCATGGCCATCCACGCTTTCGTGGTCGCGTTCGCACTGTGGGCCGGAGTCGTCGGTGGATCACTCGTCGGCGGCCTGGACATGAGCATCGGCAACATCGCCGCCGCCACAGGGCTCGGCATGCTGCTCGGCCTGGTCTTCGGGGCCCTGGCGCTGGCACTGAGTGCCGCATTCGGTCGAACCAGGCTTGCGGTCTACGGATCGATCGGTCTTGCCCTGGCGTGCTACATCGCCAACGGGTTCCTTCCGTTCAGTGAAGGCCTCGAAGGCATCGCCAAATGGCAGCCGTTCCACTACTACCTGTCGAGCGATCCCCTGATCAACGGCATGAACTGGGCCCACGGAGCCGTGCTCCTCAGCCTGTTTGTGGTGCTGGTGTGGGCCGCAGTGGTCCTGTTCGACAGGAGAGACCTAAGACAGACCGGATAGGTGGGGTAAGCCCTTCCCTCGCTCGCGGGGGAAGTCCCCGAGCTCCGCGAGGGGGAAGGGGGCCGCAGCCCGAGCCGCGCTCGGGCGAGGATCGGTGAAGTACCCGCTGCCTGAGGAACGACCCTCTCCCCCCGTACCCCCCTCTCCCCAAGGG
>JABDMN010000129.1 GCA_013001485.1 Acidimicrobiia bacterium | reverse complement strand
CGTGGCAGTCCTCACCCAGCACCGGCTCGATGATCTCGAGGATGCCGGGGTTGGCGACCGCGCCTTGAGCAGCCGCCGACCGGTTCAGCGCCTCATAGCGGAAGTCGGCGTAGTCCTCCTCGGTGCTGTCGGGCAACCGAACGTCGGGCCGGGTCGTCTCGAAGAGATCGGTCAGCTCGTTTCGGAGTTCGTCCACCTCGGCGGAGGAGAACAGCGCCGGGGCCATGGTGAAGCCGTTGCGCTCGAGTTCGAGGCTGCACTCCGGAGCTGACCCCTCGCGCAGTCGCAGATTTCCGCCACGGCGGAGATAGTGCCGAGAGATCACGAAGACGAGTGTGGCATGCATGCTGAAGCGGGGTCGAGCCCCGGTCGTGAGGTCTCGCTCCGGGCCATGATTCACCTGGTCTAAGCCGAACTTCGGATCTGCCGATGGAGCCGCAGTATCGAAGGTGAGTTGATGGCAGCACTGGCTGAAGTTGACGGCGCGCCGCGACCCGGAGGCGTGCCCACGTCGTCCCAGTGGCTGATGAACCGGCCCGTCGACCTGTTCTTCATCGGCGGCATCGGCCTCGTCGGGCTGCTCGCTGCGACCGCCGTCTCGCTACGCCCAGCGATCTTCGGGCTGATTCTGTTCTGCGACGTGTGGCTGCTCGGCTATCACCACGTGATCTCCACCTACACGCGGCTGCTGTTCGATGCGGACAGCCGCCGTGACAATCTCGGTCTTCTCACCTGGGTGCCCGTTCTGGTCGTTGTCTCCGTGGCCGCCATCGGGTACGGCGTTGGTCTCTGGCTCTTGACCAGCATCTACTTCTACTGGCAATGGTGGCACTACGCCCGGCAATCCTGGGGCGTCTCTCGGGTCTATGACCGCAAGGCTCAGCGTGAGACTCCGGTCGAAGATCCGAGGCTCCTTCAGCTGGCCTTCTATGGCGTCCCGCTATGGGGATTGCTCTGGCGTAGCTCCCAACAACATGACGAGTTCATCGGGGTCGAGTTCCGTTCCCTCGCTGTGCCCGCCGTGGTCGCTCATGCAGTGGGAGCGGTGGCCTGCGCCGGTCTGGCCTGGATCGTCTATCACCGTTTCGTGGCCTGGCGTGCTGGCCGGCTTCCGGTCGCCCAAACGCTGTATCTGGCGTCGCACTTCGCCATGTTCGTGTTGGGATATCTGGCGACGTCCGACATCAGCGTCGGGTGGCTCGCGATGAACATCTGGCACAACGCCCAATACATCGGCTTCGTTTGGTACTACAACAACCGGCGTTTCAACGACGGCGTCGACCCGCACGCAAAGCTCCTCTCTCGGTTGAGCCAGACCCGGATGCTGCCCGCGTACATGGGAGCCTGCCTGATCGGGGCAACCGCCGTGTATGTCGCCCTCGACGCCACGATCGCCGTCGTCGTTCCAGCCATCATCGTCTACCAGGCCATAAACTTTCACCACTACATCGTCGACTCGGTGATCTGGAAGGTCCGCAAGAAGCCGATGCAGGAAACGCTCGGCCTGAACGTAGCCGGCTCCTAGAGACAAGCCGTGGCCGCTCCCTCCTCGCTCGAGACCGGGCTCGAACGCCCGCAGGGCGGGGCGAGGAGTCCTTGGGTTCGCCCGGCGGGCTCCATTCCCGCACTCGATGGTCTGCGGGCGGTGGCGATCATGTTGGTCGTCGCCCGTCACGGAATCCAGCCGTTCTGGGAGGCCGACGGTTTCTCGACGCTGGGCGGCTGGGACGTCGGGACAGCCTTTCACAACGGATGGATGGGTGTAGATCTCTTCTTCGTGCTGAGCGGATTCCTCATCACGCTGCACATCGTCAGACGCTACGGGAGTGAATTCGGCGCTGGAGACCTGCGCGACTACGCCCGCCGGCGGGTATATCGCATCGTTCCGGCCTACGTGGCATCGATGGCGGTTGCGGTCTCGGGTCTGATTCCGCTGTTCGACGTCCACCGCGAAGCGATGTTGTGGCGGATCGGCTACCACCTGCTCTTCCTCCAGGACTATCTGGACGCAGACATCGTCGTCGCCTACTGGTCGTTGGGGGTGGAGGAGAAGTTCTACCTGCTCGCCCCATTCGTGCTCATGGCGGTTCTGCGACTCTCCAGCGGGCGGGCCCGCTATGCGGCAGTGGCCACACTGGCCTGCATCCCCACCGTGTTGCGGGTTGCCGCGGTTGTGCAGGGCCCCGGAGTCGACGATTACCCCACGTTCTTCGTGCAGACCCGCAGCCCGTTCCACCTCACGTTCGATGGACTGGCCCTGGGCGTATTGGCTGCGCTGGTGTATCTCGATCGCGAGAAGTTGTCGTGGACCCGAAATCAGGCCATCACGTCCACACTCTGCTGGAGCGGAATCGTGGTGTTCGGCGCCTTGTTGTTCGTCGAACCGATGATGGAAGAGATATCGGTCTTCGACCGAACGGCCATGCAGAGCCTCATCGCGCTGGCGTCGGCCTCGACCTTGTTGGGGCTGGTCTTGGGTGGGGGACCGATTCGGTTGCTCAGCGGGCAACGGTTGTTCGTCGTCGGCAAACTCTCCTATGCGTGGTATCTCATGCATCTGATGACGATCCCACTCAGCTGGGAGCTGGCGAACGCGTCCGGAACGAGCACCCTGACGGTGTTCGTCACCTTCGTCCCCGTGTACCTCGGCCTGTCCCTGGCACTCGCCCTCGGCGTGCACGTGGCAGTCGAGAGGCCGTTCTTGGCGCGTCGCGACGCAACGCGCCGAATCGACTCGATGTAGGCAGAGCCGGCGGCTGATGGTGGGTCGGAGCTCGTGCAGACGCGAAGACGGCAGACCGGGCGAACCCGATCTGCCGTCGACGGATGGTGTACCGCGTGGTTACAGGTCGAAGCGGTCGGCGTCCATGACCTTGACCCAGGCCGCGGCGAAGTCATTCACGAACTTCTCGCCCGAGTCGCTCGCGCCGTAGACCTCGGCAATTGCCCGCAGGATCGAGTTCGAGCCGAAGACGAGGTCGTTGCGGGTGCCGGTCCACTTGACGGCGCCGGTCGCACGGTCCTTGCCTTCGAACACGTCCTCGGCTCCCGACGACGGCGACCACCCGGTGCCGATGTCGAGCAGGTTCGCGAAGAAGTCGTTACTCAGGCTCGACGTGTCGTCGGTGAGCACGCCATGGCCGTTGGTGCTCACACCGAGCGTGCGGAGACCACCGACGAGCACGGTCATCTCGGGGGCGCTCAGGCCGAGGAGCTGCGCCTTGTCGACGAGCAGGTGCTCGGCGACATGGCTCACACCCTTGCCCAGGTAGTTCCGGAAGCCGTCGGCCTTGGGCTCGAGCCAGGCGAAGGACTCGACGTCGGTCTGGTCCTGGCTGGCATCGCCGCGCCCGGTGCTGACACCGACCGACACGCTGTGGCCGGCGGCCGAGGCCGCAGCCTCGATGGCTGCAGCACCGCCCAGCACGATGAGGTCTGCCATCGAGACGTCGACCCCGACGCTCGACTGCACGCCCTCGAGTGCGCTCAGCACTCGCTGGAGCTCGGCCGGGTTGTTGGCCTCCCACGTCACCTGGGGCTCGAGACGGAGGCGGCCACCGTTGGCGCCGCCCCGCATGTCCGAACCGCGGTAGGTCGAGGCCGACGCCCAGGCGGTGGACACCAGATCGGTGATGCTGAGACCCGAATCCATGATCGCCGCCTTGACGGTTGCAGCATCGGCCTCGCTCAGTGCGGTGCCAGCGGGGATCGGGTCCTGCCACAGTTCTTCGCTCGCGGGAACCTCGGGGCCGACATACCGGACCTTCGGACCCATGTCGCGGTGGGTGAGCTTGTACCAGGCTCGCGCATAGGCGTCTGAGAGGGCGTCGAAGTCGTTGCGGAACCGGGTGGCGATCTCGTTGTAGATCGGGTCCATCTTCATGGCCATGTCGGCCGTGGTCATCACCGGTGCGTGGAACTCCACGCCCACCACGTGGGACAACAACTACCTCGAGACGCTGATGGACAACGTCTGGGAGCTCACCGAGAGCCCG
>JABDMN010000374.1 GCA_013001485.1 Acidimicrobiia bacterium | reverse complement strand
CTCGTGACCTCGCCGAGCGGTTCAACAACCGGTTCGGGGAGGTGTTCCCGATCCCGGATCCGCTCATCCCCGAGACGACGGCGCGGATCATGTCGCTCCAGGAGCCGGAGAACAAGATGTCGAAGTCCGATCCGAACGAGAAGAGCCGCGTTCTGATCCTCGACTCACCCGACGTCATTCAGAAGAAGATCAAGTCGGCAGTGACGGACTCGGATCCCGATGTTCGTTTGGACTGGGACGAGAAGCCCGGCATCTCCAACCTGCTCGAGATCATGTCCGGGTGCACCGGCCGGTCGATCGACGACCTGGTCGCCGAGTACGGGGACAAGGGGTACGGGGTCTTCAAGCAGGCGGTTGCCGATGCTGTCGTCGCCGAGCTGGCCTCTGTGCGGGCCGCCTACAAGGCACTCGACGACGCCGAGGTGGCCCGGTTGATGACGAAGGGCGCCCTCGACGCCCGCCAGCGTGCCGAGGGGTTCCAGCAGGAGATCCGCAAGGTCACCGGGCTGTCGGGGTTCTGAGAACCGGCTGCTGCCGATTGTCGAGTCGGCCGCGTAACTAGTGCCAAGCATGCGTTTCTTGTCATACCTGGCCTCTACGGTGTGTACATGGTCGACACAACCACTTCGATCGACAGCCGGGAGCAGGAACTCGCAGCATGCGAGCGTCTGATCGGACGTCTCCGCTCCCACCAGATGGATCTGTTGCGATCGCTCGATGCCGATCGAGTCACCGCTCTCGATGGCTCGCGGTCGCTGTCCGACTGGGCTTCTGCCCGGCTGGACGTTTCGCATGAAACAGCTCGCTCGCTGGTGGCGGGCGCCCGACGCCTGGTCGAGTTCCCCGCTGTCGAGAATCGGCTCAGTGAGGGTGACATCACGTTCGACCGTGCGCTCGCCACTGCCGACCTCGCCCGCTCGGGTGCCTCCGATGAGGTCGTCGAGCACAGCTTTGGTTTCGACATGGCCGGAGTGCGACGACTTGCCGGTCGCCATCGGCGCCTGACTCGAACCTCTGAGACTGCCGCATTCCGCGACCGCCACTTCTCGATCCAGCCATCGCTCGACGAGTCGGTGTGGAAGCTGTGGGGCACCCTGCCCGGATTCGAGGGCACCATCGTCGAGAAGGCGCTCGCCGAACGCGCCGACTCCTTCCCAGAACCGGGTGGGCCCAGGGCTCCCCGGTCCGCGGCCAGAGCGGATGCTCTGGTGTCTCTAGCTCAGGATGCCCTGACCGGTGACAGCAACGCTGGCGGCGGAGACCCCATGGTTTCCGTCTTCGTGGATGCCGAGTTGGCGGCGTCAAGCGCTGGTGAGGTTGGCGCCGAGATCGCAACAGGACCACGAGTCGGCCCCAACACACTCGAGCGAATCCTGTGTGAGGGACGAGTCCAGGTGATTGTCACCGACGGTGACTGGATCCCTGCAACGTCGCCGGCCACCAGGACGATCCCGCCTGCCACGCGCCGTCATGTCCTGTTCCGCGACGGCGGATGCGTCATCGATGGATGTTCCAGCCGCTACAGACTCCAACCGCACCACATCCGGCCCCGCTCCGAAGGCGGTGCCCATGACGCCGAGAACCTGGCCACGCTGTGCTGGTACCACCACCACGTGGCCATCCACGGGGAGGGCTACCGGCTCGACACCGAGAGCCCGCCACACCGGAGACGGCTCATCCACCCCCGCGTGCATGGCACCGACCCGCCCTGACGCCAGCCTTCTCGATCCTTGCCCGCCCAAATCCGCCAAAGCCTCTGAAACCCCGCCGGAGCGGGGCGGAGGCGCGTCCAGACCTGGGACGATCGGCGCTTCCGGTAGCCGCGGATGATGCGATGGAGCGGCTTGTCTAGCTTGGTCCTGCCATGAGCCAGAACCGAACGAGACCCAGTGAGTACTGAAGCTGCGTCAACGATTGCCGGGCTTCTCTTCTGGCTGATCATCGTCACGAACATCGCCAGTAACCAGTTCGGCTACCAGACGTTCGGTGATCCCGAGTCCGAAGCCGACCTCCATGAGATCGATGCGGATCCGCGGAGGTTCAAAATCGGTTTCACGCTGATCACATTCGAACACCTCTGCATCATCCTGCTGGCGGTGGTGCTGTTCATCGCCTTTGACGACCTCAATCTTGTCCTTGCCCTTGTCTGGCTCGTCAGCCGTGGCACCGAGGGCCTCATGCAGATCTTCGAGAAGCGGTCCTATTGGCGACTGCTCGAGATAGCCAGGCAGCACGCGAGTGCAGTGGGTGATGAGCGTCGTGGGTTGGCGGATCGACGCGAGGGCATCCTCCGATCCAAGCGTGTGAACTTCCTGTTCGCTCAGCTCCTCTTCGCCGTCGGCACGTTCTCGTATTCGCTGGTCTTCGCGACCAACAGCGTTGTGCCTGTACTTCTGGCCTGGTTCGGAGTTGCGGCCGCCGTTCTCTACGGCTTCGGAAACGCCATGACGATTCGGAACCCGGACTCCAGGAATGTGTGGAACATCAGCGGCCTGGCCATCCTGGTGTTCGAAGCGATTCTGGGCGGCTGGCTCCTGTTTGGCTGATCCCCGCCGCTAGCCGGGTCGAGGCCGTTTCCAGTAGCCGCGGACGGTTGCGATCGAGCGGGGGAGACCTCGCTCCTTGAAGAGGTTGTTGCGGATCTTGTGCATCGCCGCAGCTTCGCCGGCGCACCACACCCGGTTGCTTTCGGTGATGTCGGTCGCAGCGACGGCGTCCACCAGGGTCGCTCCGGGATCGCCGGTCCCCAGATGCCACTCCTCCTCGGCGCTCCCGGGGAGATCGAGTCGGGCCTCCGCAGCCGCGACTTCGACGTGGACCTGGACCGGGATAGCTGACGGGATCGCTTCGAGAAGCTGGCTGATAGCCGGGATTGCGGTCTCGTCGCCTGCCAGCAAGTACCCGGATGCGCCGGGATCGATCGTGTATCCCCGCCCTGGCCCTGAGACAGCTGCCGGGTCACCGGGTGGGGCCTGGAGTGC
>JABDMN010000081.1 GCA_013001485.1 Acidimicrobiia bacterium | reverse complement strand
GAGTGAAATCGGCCCAGTGATCTCTGAGTTCACTGGTCAAGCCGACCACCGTCGTCACCGGCGTCCGCAGCTCGTGGCTGACGGTGGCGAGGAACTGGTCCTTCGAAGCGAGCAACGATCGGAGTCTGGACCGCGCCTGTCTCGATTGTGTGCGGAGGTAGTCGAGCAGCCACCCGATGATCACGTAGGCGGCCACGAGGCTGAACGCCATCACCATCCGGTCGGCGGGGCTGGTTCCGTCCGGGTGCCACAGGTAGCCGGCAACGCCGAGAGTCAGGACGCCCACCACGTCGAGGAGGACTTCGCGGTCATGGGCGAGGGCGGCGGCCACGATCGCCATTATCAGCAACCCGATCAGCGGGTTGCCGGGCAGGTCGTTCGGACTGATCGACACATAGACCAGGAGCGCAACGACGCCGAAACCGATCTGGACGAGAGGATTTGGCCTCCGCAATGCGAGCATCACAGCCCCGGATCCACCGACAACTGCCGGGGCCACGCTTTGGGCAAGAAGGTGGGAGTCCCCGGTGGCGAACCCCGCGATGGTCAGGATGAGGTAGAAGGCGGCCGCTGCGAGTGAGGCCAGCGTCACGATGGTGCGGTCCACACGGCTCCACAGCTCCGCTTCCATCGAAGCTTCGGGCGGGGGCGCACTGGCACCGCCCGCAAACGGCGGATCGTTTCTTCCCATGGTGCTGTTTTCGGCCAGAGCCACGGTTTCCCTGAGAACTATCGGTCCTACGTAGATTGAGGAGGAGGGCTCTGGTCGGCGAAGCAGCCGTTCGGCAAAGGTGACGAGACCATGACCGATCTCAAGAAGACCTACCGCGACCACTACACGGCCCGAAACGAACCAGCGATCGTGGAAGTGCCTGCTCGGCCATACCTGATGATCGATGGCGAAGGCGACCCGAACACGTCACAGATGTACTCCGACGCCGTGTCCACGATCTACCCACTCGCCTACGGCCTGCGCAAAGCCGTGAAAGACACCACCGGGGTCGCTTACACCGTCATGCCGTTGGAAGGGCTGTGGTGGGTGCCCGATATGGGCACCTTCACCGTCGAAGACAAGAGCGGATGGCTGTGGACGTCCCTCATCTGCCTCCCCGACGCCGTGACGCCTGAGATGGTGGCCGACGTGTTGCCGGCGGTCACCAGACGGAAGAAGCTGCCCCTCGGCGACGTCGCCAGGGTCGAGCCATTCGGAGACGGTCCAGCCGCGCAGATCATGCATTGGGGGCCTTACTCCGACGAGGCCCCAACCATCGCCCGGCTCCACGACTTCATCGCGGCGGAAGGATTCGAGCTGGTCGGGAAGCACCACGAGATCTACCTGACCGATCCCCGCCGTTCGGCGCCCGAGAAGAATCGCACGATCATCCGACAGCCGATCGGTCGCTGACTCCACTGGGACCTTTGACCCCTATTGCCGGACCCCCTACCTGCCGATGGTTAGTGGGACTGATCAAAGGGACTCTCTCAAAGGAAAGCACGTCATGAGGGCACTCGTCGTCTACGAATCGATGTTCGGCAACACCCAGGCAATCGCCGAGTCGATCGCCAAAGGTCTGGCCGAGTCCATGGACGTCGAGATCCTCGAAGTCAGCTCTGCGCCGTCGGTGATCGCCGACATCGAACTCCTCGTGGTGGGTGGCCCCACGCATCAATTCGGGATGAGCCGGCCCCAGTCGCGTGAGGCTGCGTTCAAGGAGACCGACAAGGCGCTCGTGTCCGAGAGCATCGGGATCCGGGAATGGATCAAAGCAGTACGGATCGACGTTCCCGCCTTGGCGTGCTCCACGTTCGACACAAAAGTCGAGAAACCACCGCTTCCTGGAGCCGCATCCAAGAAGGCGGAGAAGAAGCTGCGCAAGAAGGGTGTTCGCATCGTCCTCGAGGCAGAGACCTTCGACGTCGACGGGATGACGGGACCCCTCATCGACGGCGAACTCGAACGAGCCCACGTGTGGGGCGAGACATTGGCGTCAGCAGCTGCGGTGCCAACCGGCGCCTAGGACCCGATCGCCGGACAAGCAGCGCACCGATCCGGCGTCCGTAGAGCTCGGTTCAGTTCACGGCAACGGTTCGACCGTCAGCAGGAACTCGACGTCAACCGGCGTTCCGGGGAACTCGACGTAGGCACCCGGCGAGAAGTGGGTCACCCGGACCGAGCCGGTCACGACACCCGAGCACGGCTCGGTCTCGTAGTCGCATGCGGCGGGGATGTCCCAGGTCCACGAGTCGTTGACGTCCGTGAGCGTGAAGTCCTCGGCGTCAGTGTCGCCAACGATCGTCTTCTTCTTCAGGTGCTTGAGGGTGAACTCGATGTAGTAATCGGAGTGCCACAGGAAGTCCATGTCGGCTGGGTTGAGCCACAGCGCGAACAGGTTGTCGTTGGGAACGACGTGATCGAGCACCTTGACCCCGTCGACGACGTCGACGTAGACATCGACGCCGCCACCGTGGCAGCCGGTAAGCCCGACACCCTCGACCCGGTCTGCTTCGCTCAGCGGATAGAGGTTGGGGTCGAATTGAGGATCTTCAAGTAGGTCCTCCGGGGTGGCGTAGTACGGGTAGTACCGGTACCACTCGACACCCGGCAACCTGACCTCAGGCCAACCGTCCGTGGCATTGATGGCGAACCGTCCTTCTTGCATCGTGAGATAGCTGTTCTCGGTGCATCCCGTGGTCGTGCTGAACCCCGGAGCCTCACCGACGAACTCCATGGTCACCATGTACATGTTCGGGGCCTTCTGGCCGGGATTGTCCGGCTTCTTGGCAGCAGCTGGAACCGACATGGCGATGGCAACGACCAGGACGACCGTGATTGTCCAGAAGCGGCGCATGCGCACTCCTTCCTCGGGAGCGACAGTCGGCCCCCTCGTCTCATGGCGGCACGGCGGAGCCACCTTCTCGCAGCGTCACACGGCTCCAGGAGTGCGGCTAGGGAACATTGGGCTGCCTTCGCCTTGCACGGCGCTTGCAGCTACCGGCCGAGGTTGCAGGTGAAGTGGATGTCCTCAGGTTCCTCGGCCAGCAGGTCGGGGTATCGATCTCGGGCGCTGCTGGCGGATCGTCGACCAACTCCAGCACGAAGGCACTGATCTTGTCGTTTAGCCGGCTAGGCATGAAGCACCCTCCGCAACTTGGATCTGGCCCGGGCGAGGTGGCGACGCACCGATCCCTCCGGTAGAGCGGCCGCCGTCTGACATCTGTTGATTGTGTTCGCTAGGGGCAGGTATCCGGCAAGAGAGAGTTGCACGGCTCCAGGGTGAAGGTCACGCTGCCGCCACCGCGGGCGTTGAAGCCAATTTGGAAGTGCAGGGCTCCACCGTTGGTGTCATAGCGGAGACTGTCGAGGACCGGGTCCTGG